>CAMGCA010000093.1 GCA_946011705.1 uncultured Clostridia bacterium
CTCCCCGGGCTGGATGGTCGTGGCGCAGGATATCGGTATTGTAGTGCGCGCCGTGGTAGGAAAGCACATAATGCTCTCCCGCCCAGTCAAGCTCCATTGGCTGTTTGCCGCCCTCCAGATCAATAATGGCCAGTCTGGCATGGAGCAGCGTGGTATCCCCGTGAGCATACGTCCCCTGCGCGTCAGGCCCCCTGCGGCGCATGGTATCCAGCAAGGACTCCCGTATGGATTCGTCCGTTTTCAAGCCGATGATTCCGGCAATCGCGCACATACAATCACATCCCTTCATCTGGGTATTCTATGTATACCCAGCCGCCGGTTGTGCATACTAGCATTGGTGATGATCGATGACAAACAGCAAGGAAATTCTTTCCTCCGTACTGAAAACCACACAGATGGGCCAGATCGGCATTCGCAGCGTACTGGACACCAGTATGCGTCCGGCGCTTCGTAAAGCCCTGGAATCCCAGCTTCACGAGTACGATTCCATTGAGACGGAAGCCCACTCCATTGCGTCTCAGCGGGGATGGGAGCTGCGGGAACTGGATCCGGGAATTCGGATGATGACGGATATGATGACCCGGATGAAGCTTCACGGCAGAAATACCGATTCCAAAATCGCCGGGATGATGATTCAGGGCAACACCCGGGGCATGATCAAAGGGCTGAAAAACATCCACCAGTTTGCCGATCAGGATTCCCAGGTCAGAACCGTCTGCCAGAAGCTGCTGGACTGCGAAACCGCCAACATTCGGCAAATGCAGGGATATTTATAACAGCAGGCAGACCCGGGCTGCCTGCACCTTTTTTTCGCTGCCGGCATATCCTATCAGGAATCTGAAAGGAGCTGATAACCGTGCCATCCATTGGCTACATACAGGTACGCGCCTATACCAGCAACGCCCAGTATCCTCTTAAGGATGTGGCGATCACTGTTACCTCTCAGGACGGAACCGCCATTGCCATGCGCCTGACCGACCGAAGTGGGAAAATCACGCCAATTCCCATACCCGTACCGGATAAAGCAGAAAGTCAGTCCCCGGACCCACCGGAGCGGCCCTATGCCGTTGTCAATCTGTATGCCCGTCTGAGGGGCTTTGAGCAGACTGAGGCTGAAAACCTACAGGTCTTTGCCGGAACCACTACCATTCAGAATCTTGAGATGATACCGCTTTCGGAGCTGCCTGATCAGTGGGATCAGATGATCATTTTTGACACCCCGCCTCAGAATCTCTAGGAGGTGAGCCATGCCGCAGATTCTTCCCTATATTCCCCAGCGAATCACCGTCCATCTGGGGCCGCCGGACTCGGATGCCCAAAATGTCACCGTCAGCTTTCCCGACTATGTGAAAAATGTGGCATCCAGCGAAATCTATCCCACCTGGGAGGAAAGCGCTCTAAGAGCAAATATACTCGCCATCGTTTCCTTCGCTCTGAACCGGGTCTACACGGAGTTCTACAGAAGCCGGGGATATGATTTCGATATTACCAATTCCACAGCATATGACCAGTTCTTTGTCAAGGGGCGCAGCTATTTTGAAAACGTCGCCCGGCTGGCGGATGAGCTGTACACCAGCTATTTGCGTCGGCCCGGTTTTGTGGAGCCGTTGGCGGCAAAATTCTGCAACGGCACCACCGTGACCTGTGAGGGTCTCAGCCAGTGGGGCAGCCAGAATCTGGCCCAGCAGGGCTATACTACTCCGGAAATCCTGCGCAGCTACTATGGGGACGTGGAAATCGTCAGCAACGCCCCTGTGCAGGGAATCACATCTTCCTATCCCGGTATCCTGCGCCGGGGCTATTCCGGCCCCAGCGTTGTGATCCTGCAGGTCATGCTCAACAGAATTTCCCAGAACTATCCCGCCATTCCCAAAATATCCCTGGTGGATGGCATCTTCGGCGCTCAGACAGAAGCGGCGGTGATCCGGTTTCAGGAAATTTTCAATCTGACACCTGACGGTATCGTGGGGCGCTCTACATGGAATGCGATGGTGCGCCTCTATGTAGCGGTCACCAATCTTGCGGAGCTTCGCAGTCAGGGCCAGCAATTCTACGCCATCAACTGGGCCAATTCCAACCCCATACGGCAGGGCGACCGGGGTATCCGGGTGGAGCATTTGCAGTATATGCTTCAGGTGCTATCAGACTACATATCCGAAATCCCTCCGGCTACCATCGACGGGGTCTTTGGCCCCAATACCCGCAACGCGGTTCTGGCTGCCCAGCGTAGGTTTGGACTGCCCCAGACCGGGGTTGTGGATTTTGACACCTGGGAAGCAATCTACGATCAGTTCTCCGGCATAGAGACCACCACCTGGCAGGATCCGGAGAGCTTCCCCTACACATCTGCCATCCTTGGGAATTCCAATCCCCGGGCACGCTACAGTGCAACCAGTACCATGTCCCAGTTCCCCGGAGGAAATCTCAGTTCGGGGCAGCAGGACCCCGTCAGACAGGAGGCACCAAGATGAGACCACCGGAATCCTTTGTGGGGCAGCCGATCCGAAGCCTGCAAACCATGCTTCAGGTCATCGCTCAGAATGATACAGACTACCCATCCGTCATCCCTGACGGCATTTACGGCCCGGAAACCATGCAGGCAGTGGCTGTTTTCCAGAGAAAGCAGATGCTGCCGGTAACGGGCATCGCGGATCTTACCACGTGGGAAGCCATTGTTCCTATATACGAGCCGAGTTTACCGAAGCAGGATGCCGCTGTGCCAATCGAAGTGGTTTGGAATCCGGGTAGTGTGGTCAAGTCCGGCGGCTCCCACCCCAATCTGTTTCTGGCGCAGGGGATGCTTGCGGTATTGTCCCAGGTGTATCACAGTGTCAGTATGCCGGCGTTGACAGGCATCCTGGACGAAATCACAGCGGATTCCCTAGCCTCCTTCCAGATGCTTGCAGGACTTCCCATGACAGGAAACCTGGACAGAACAACCTGGACGCATCTGTCCCAGCAATATCCCATGGCGGCAAACAGAGCCATTTCCCGGTGTGTGAAATAGAAATTGTTTCTAAAATGTGAATTTTCCCGGAAACGACCGGGAATACTTGATATTCCGAAGCCAGCTGTCTATAATAGTGGAAAAACCTGACATAAGCGGAGGATGGTTCCATGTTTATCAGAAACTGGAAAAAGGAGATTTTTACGATTCCCAATTTATTAAGCCTGTTTCGGCTGGTATTGATCCCCGTTTATGCATCCGTATACCTGACTGCCACCGAAAGCTGCCAATTCGTTCTCGCAGGGACCATTCTCGCGATCTCCTGTCTGACAGATATGATCGACGGCAAAATCGCCCGGAAATACAATATGATCACCACGCTTGGTAAGGTGCTGGATCCTCTGGCAGATAAGCTCACCCAGCTGACGCTGACCATTTGCCTGAGCCTGAAGTACCCTGTGCTATATCCCGTTCTCGGTCTGTTTGTCCTGAAGGAGCTGTTTCAGCTGGTGTTGGGTATTGTGTTTTTGCGCAAGGGAAAGATGCTGCCGGGCGCGCTGATGGCGGGAAAGATCTGCACAACCGTTCTGTTTATCAGTCTGATCGCATTGGTTTTGATGCCGAATATTCATCCCGCGGCGGTAACGGTAATCGCCATAGTTGACGCACTGTTCCTGACAATTTCGTTCATCAGCTATGTTTTGGCCTATTTCGGGAAAAATGTCAAGGTTCAGGATATTGAATCGGAATAACCAAAATCAGACGGCGGCTCAAAAACTTGAGCCGCCGTGTTCCTTTGTCCTCTCTGTCAGGGGAGCAACGTGTCACGGGTACGCCGTCGGGTTATCCGCGGATATTTCCACGGCATCGGCTTTCCCCATTGCTTCCCTCGTTGTAAGTATAGTATACCAGATCTTTTTGGTTATTGGTGAAGAAATCTTGAACATTCACCAAAAATATTTTGACAGAATGCACAAAAAAAGGACAGCAAAAATAGCTGTCCTCATAGTATCAGGTTGGATACGCGTTACTCAGCAGAAGCAGCAGCGGCAGCGCCAGGGTAAAAATACTGATGGCCCAGGAATACATCGCCTTTCTGGAGCAGAGCATACGCACCAGGCAACCGAACGGCAGCGCCACCGGACCCAGCACCCCCAAATTCCGCCTGAAATACTGAGCAAACTCCCCGGTCGCCTGCAAATTGATTCCCACCTGCTCCGGCAGATGCTCTCGATTATAAGCGGCCAGCTTCAGCGCGTAATAGACAACCGGAGCAGCCAGCACGAATTTTCTCAGCCGGTACAGCCAGAGACCAATCAGATTGATCACACGGTTAATCTTCCCAACAACCGTCTTCACTTTGTCAAAGCCCGTCTGGGGCTTTGTTTCATTCACAGAAGCTTCGGCGTTTTCCATATGCTTCCTCCATTCTTTATATTGCGCATTGTACCACAAATCTGGATTCAACGCAAGTAAACAATCCATGACTTTCTACGTTCCAATAAGATTCAGTCCGTTTTATTGTACCTTTTTATTGGTATACTCTCCTAAAGATCAACCGATACAGGAGGGTTACAAATGAAAAGCGTCGAACAGAAAGTCAATCTGCACATCTACCATGCACCGGCGCATAAAACCGGCAGACAGCTCCTTACGCAGAAAAACGTGGATATTGCCGTTGTGATCGTATCCTTTGCCGGCTTGATCAGCGCTATAGCATTTTTGCTGACAATGCGCTGACAATGTCCGCTTCTCTCAGAATCCGACAGTCCGTAATTATTCCGTCCCTGGTTGCGATGATTCCAGCGGAACCGCCGTAGTACCCGCTGCTGCCCGGATTCAGGACCCACAGTCCGTCCTCTTCCCTGTGGCAGTCGGCAGCGTGGGTATGGCCGTACAGGACAGCGTCAACCCTCGCGGCTCTGGCATCCTTCAGCAGGGCGCCGATGCTCAATTTGACCTGATGTCTGTGACCGTGGGTCATGTACACCCGCACGCCGCAGATCTTGTCAACAAGAATTTCCGGCTGACCCGGCGGGCAGCGGTAACGGTCACAGTTACCCGGCACCTGATAAAATGGGATTTCCGGAAACTCTTCTGCCAGGGTGACGCCATCGTCAAAATAGTCCCCAAGATGGATCAGCGCATTCGGTTTCACAGCCTGCACGCACTGCCGCATAAATCGAAGTGTGGAATGAGAATCGGACAACACCAGAATTGTCATAGCGTTCCTCCCTGTTTAGTCTGTGTGAGACGCGGCCGCGGCATACTGCCCGGAGCCAGACCTTTTTTTGCCGAAAATGTAGAAAAAAGCCAGTGACTTTCATCCGATTATATCACAAATGCAGTATCTGTCAAGATGAACCGCAGCTGTCACATTTCTTGCCCTTGACGCATATGCTATTGCATGAGACCTTACCTGTCGGGAGGGATACTGATATGCCGCAAATTCCGGATATGGGAGAACTAATCCGTTTGGCTCAAACACCTGCGGGGCAAAAGCTGATTGCTCTGCTGCAGCGTCAGGGTGGTTCTGGGCTTCAGCAGGCCATTTCAAGCGCTGCCGCCGGGAATTATGCCCACGCCAGAGAAATCCTGTCGAACCTTCTTTCCACCCCTGAGGCGCAGGCGCTGCTTAAGGAACTGGAGGGTCAGAAATGAGCGAACTGGAAGAGAAGCTGGGCACAATTCTGTCCAATCCGCAGCTCATGCAGCAGATCTCCGCAATGGCACAAGCTCTGGGACAGGCGCCGCCGGAGCCGCCGGCACCGCCGCCCGTGGCGCCCCAGTCTCCAGCCCTGCCCGATCCAGCCATGCTGCAAAAGGTTTCCGGAATGCTGCAGGCAGGTCGTGTGGATCAGGAGCAGCAGGAGCTGCTTCACGCGCTGTCACCTTTTCTGAGCCAATCCCGCATCGGAAAGCTGGAACGGGCCATGCGGGCCGCAAAAATGGCGGGATTCGCGTCGGCTCTGCTGAAATCCGGCGGAATGAACATCTTTGGCGGGAGGTAGGATATGTATAATCGTTATATTCCTCAGCCGGACGGCTCCTACCGAAGAAACCGGATGCAGGATTCCCAGCGTCCGGCTCCCCAACCGTCCCAGCCGCCGCAGCCCCCGCAGGAGCACGCGAGCAATTTTGGTGACAACACCACTCCGCGAAGAAGGAATCCGCCAGCACCGCTCTCCGCCGGAGGCTTCTTACGACAGCTGCTGCCCGGAAATCTGGACACGGAGGATCTGCTGGTGATTGTGCTCCTGCTGCTGATGGCCGGAGACTGCGAAGAAGACCGCAATACGGCCCTCCTGACCCTGGCGCTGTACTTATTCCTGTGATATTGACTATGATTCATCCACATGACACTTGCATATGGAATTATATTCTGATAAAATAGCAGAAAAAAGAGAAATGGGTGGACAGATTTGTCATCAGGGGAGGAAAGAATCCATATGTTCCGAAAATACGCAGCACGAAAACGCATTCAGTCATTCTGGACAAACAGCGTCCGGTTTCACGGCAAGCCGTGCTCCGTTTTGGCGTTGGGGGTCCGTGTCTGCGATACCGCCCTTCGCAAGCTGGAACTATCCGATCCGGAGCCGGAGCGGCTTGTATGCGTTTCGGAATATGTTGGCTGCTGCACGGATGCCGTGCAAGTTTGTCTGCACTGTACTGCCGGTAAGAAACACCTGCTGTATTATAAAACCGGGCGCCTGATCTTTACAATTTACGATCTATATTCAGAAAACTCCGTTCGAATCTGCGCCAAGCCCGAGATTTCGGAATCTCTGCGGGAATTGGAGCCCGAGCAGGTTCTGTCTATGCCGGAGGATGCGCTGTTTTATTTTGAGGAGGCGCTTCCCCTGGCAGAGCGGACCCGAAAGCGCGTTTGCAGGCCCTGTGATGCCCCGGCAGCCAGTGTCCCCTATCGGGATTCCGGCGTGCAGGACAGCCCGGAACAATTTCTCAAATTTGATCTTTCCGACAACGAAGCCTGCCGGACTGCGCGAAGAAGAAAATAAAATCGATGCCCCCGCCGCGGAAAACTGATGCTGAACATCAGCCGCGGAGCGGGGGCTTTTCGTTAATTGATTTTGGTCTTCGGAACGCCTGACTACATTTCCTGCCGGCCTTCCAGCGCTCGGGACAGGGTTACTTCATCGGCGTATTCCAGCTGGCTGCCCACCGGGACGCCGTAGGCAAGCCGGGTGACTTTGACTTCCATGGGCCGCAGCAGCCGGGAAATGTACATGGCGGTGGCTTCTCCCTCTGTATCCGGATTGGTCGCCATGATGACCTCCCGCACCTCTCCTTCGGAAACCCGTTTCAGCAGTTCCTTAATACGAATATCGTCCTGGGT
>CAMGCA010000094.1 GCA_946011705.1 uncultured Clostridia bacterium
CCCGGAAAGCCCCACTGGTTTACGACACCGGATGGAATTGTAATCGAGCTGATGGTATGAGGCACATCTGATATCCCCAAAAAACGGACGAAAAGGAAAGGGCGAGGCCGTTCCTGACACGCAAGTGCTCTCAGCCTTTTCGTGGACGCGGCATTTAAAATCCCCAGAGCGTCAAAATCTGGGGGGTAATGTGTTTTGATACTGGTGATATACAATGAATAGCTTTACAAATTGTTGTTTTGATCTATTTCCGGGATAAGAAGATTTGGTCTTGTGGACAGTATTACCGGGACTATCAGGGCAAATATCCGGTGATTTCCTGACATTCAAGGATGTGAAGTTCAATACCTGGGAGGAGACCTACGCATCCATTCGGGATATCATTGCCAAAGAGGCCCGGCGCCATAAGGAAATGGGGCAAGCGACAAGTGCGATGTGTACAGCAGGAAGCTCTATGAGGACCTGGCGGAGGGCAAGGTCAGTGAAGTGGAGCTTTCTTCCGCGCTGCTTGACCTGTCTTCGATGCTTCATCAGCACTATGGAATTGCGCCGATTATCATCATCGACGAGTACGACGCCCTCCATTCAACAGACCATCTTCTCCGGGAATGCTCAAAAGCTGCAGGCGCTGCTGGAGGATTTTATGCTGCACAGCATTTCCTCCATGGACGGTGCCAACGAGGGATTTTATCGTGGCATGATGCTGGGATTATGTGTTGTTCCCGGGAATCGCTATCAGGTGCGTTCCAATCGGGAATCCGGCCTTGGACGCTTTGATATCCAGTTGGCACCGCAGATAGGTGGTATCCCCGGCTTCCTCTTTGCGTTTAAGCATGCGGCAGACCCTCGCACGAATTTGGATTCTTTGGCAGGCAGTGCCCTCCGACAGATCGACGAAAAGAAATATGACTCCGAATTGCGGAATGCCGGTGTCCAGTCCATCATCAAAATCGGTGTTGCTTTCCGAGGAAAAAATGCCGTGTTAAAACGCAAATAGCACAGGATACCTGTCATATGAAAAGAGCACTCCCACCCCAGCAGTTTGTTCCGGGGTGGGAGTGTTCGATCAATTCAGACGCTTGGAGGATTGGGGCTTCCGGCCTTTCCGGATACGCACGGTTTGTGCCCTGATTGTTGTCACTATGTACAACTACCACCCCTGGCGTTTAGCCAAATCCAACATAGAGAAACAGTATTTTTCCCACGGTGTCAATGATATCGGTAATGGGTCACCCTCGCGGATCCTTAGTGTCCTTCTGATCCCTTTGGGAATGACGATTCTCCCCAAATCGTCCACCCGGCGAACGATACCTGTTGCTTTCATTTGTTTTCCTCTCCTTGTGGCCAAATTCCCAGTGGTGGTGTTTGTAGGTTTTGGGGAATTATGCGGCAAAAACCAGCCGTAATGCAGTGGCTTCTTTGGACGTTTGAAAAGCAGGAATGGGACGCCAGTCTATACTTATCAAGATTGTTGAGAAAATCTGATTCAAACTGCCATGCAGCCTATTGCATAAGGGCTCCGTGATTCGCCGTACAGATCGATATGGTGCCTGTCTTCGGGGTGACGATGACAATTGCCTTGCCGCGCGCCAAGCCGGGAGATGCCACCGGTGTGGGAAAATGGCTTCTGACGGAGCCTAAAACAGACATAATCATACATTGATCCACTTGCGGGCTGCATGAATGAAAGAAAAAATACCTATCCCGGGTTTCATCAGGCCTCCGGCATTGCCGGAGGCCTGATTTGTTTAACTGCATTCAGAAAAGAAGCCGGCACAGCTTGATCTCGATTCGTACCGCGGTTTGCGGGGCGGAAAGAATGGCGAAATAAAAAAGCATACCGAAGCCGAAGCTCCGGTATGCCGGTTGGATGGTAATTGGGATCACACAACTTCTACTGTTTTCCCGGAGCGGCGCAGCTGCTCAACAACGCCCGGGTCCAGTTCCTTGGTGACGATAATTGTGTCGATATTTGCCAGTGCGCAGATATTGAACAGCGCGCAGGTGGTGAATTTGGAGTGGTCGCACAGCAGAATCCGCTCTTCAGCCTGCGCCATACCGATTTTTTTGACGTTTATATCGTCCATCGTGTAGCTGGTGATATTCAAATCGGGATCAACCGCGTCCACAGAGAAAAACATCTGATTTACAGAAAGCTCGCTCAGCATCTGCTCGGCAAAGTATCCGTAGGTCGAAGTAAAGCCCTTGCGAACCATTCCGCCTACAAAGAGAAGGGTCGATTTCTGATTTCCGGACAACTCCGCGCCGATCTGGATGTCATTGGTGACAACGGTCAGGTTTGGTTCGTTGACCAGCAGTTTCGCAAGCTCCAGGACTGTCGTGCCGGAATCCAGGAAGAGACAGCTGTTTGGACGGATGTGGCGCTTCGCTGCTACGGCGATTCGCTGCTTTTCTTCCATATTCACAAGACTCTTGGCTATCTGGGAAGGTTCCTGCCCTGGCAGCTTCACATCGGTATAGAATCTGGCACCGCCCCGAATCTTGACAAGGAGCGACTGCTCTGCCAACTCGTTGATGTCCCGTCGGATTGTCGCTTTTGAGCTTTCGGTGTACGCTATCAGATCCTCAATGGCAACGATGCCTCTATTTTTAACAAGCTCCAAAATCGCCTGTTGACGTTCAGCACGCAGCATAATATCCTTTCCCCTTTGAACCAATTAACCCTTGATAGAACAGGGCAGCTGTCGGTGAACAACTGCCCTGTATCAATTAATTTCACTATAGCACAACCCAATCCAAAATGCAATGCATATATGGTCTTTTTTGGAGGATTATGATACTTTTGGGCCTTTTGCCGGAAATACTTACAGTGTTTTTCTGAACTCCTTAACGATGTCCATAAACTCCTTGACACGGGCTTCGTCAACGGCGTTCTCGAACTTGCCGTCATATTTGAAAGTGGTAGCACAGACGGCACCGTCGGAATTGCTCAGCTGGCGGACAATGTTGTCCTTATTGCAGCCGGTGTTGCACAGGATGGGTGTGTGCTTCACGGATTTCTTAACACGGGAAAGAACCTGCGTGTCGGTTTCGGAGCCTGCGGTCAGGCCGGAGACGCACAGAGCATCGGGACGGTTGTTGAATTCGGTGGAACGGGCGATGTCCTCGATGCTGCGGTCAGCCAGGTACTTGGCGGCTTCGGGGACGATGTTATACAGCATCTTAATGTTACGGCCGCCGATTGCCATCTTGTGGCGAACGGTCTCACCGACATTGGTATTCCACAGACCGAAATCGGAAGCATAAACACCGGTGATGATCTCCCGAATAAACTTGCCGCCTACGGATACGCACAGATCGAGAGAAGCGATGGGGTCCCACAGGCAGTTGACACCGTAGGGCACGGTAATCTCGTTCTTCAGCGCGCCAATCACCCAACCCATAGCGGCGATGGTGATCGGCTCCACCTTGGTCAGGTAAGGAAGGCTGAATTCGTTGGAGAACATGATGCCGTCGACACCGCCGTTCTGCAATGCGTGCAAATCGTGGCGGGCGCACTCCAAAACATATTCCATGCCCTTCTCCTGATCATAGTAGGGATCGCCGGGCAGCGGCTGCAGGTGGCACATGGCGATAATGGGTTTCTTTACTCCAAAAAGTTCTTCCATCCAATTCATAATTGATGTTTCATTCCTTTCACTGTATTGAACTGTTATGAGTGCATCTTAATATATGCAATCTGTTACGCCTGAATAATATCATAAAGAATCATAAAACGTCAAGATGTAAAGCCATATTTTCATGTTTGCGCCATAATTTTGTCAGTATCAACAAAAACTGCGATCAAAATTTTGCAAAATAGCTCACAAAGAAAAGATTGATAATCAAAAAGAATCATGATATAATCCGGAATGTAAAGAATTCACTGCGAAGAGGGGACTGATATGCCGGAATTTATCCCGTCTATGGCGTCCGCTAACCAATTGAATCTAAAAAAATCACTGGATAGCCTCGGAAAAATTAAAAAGATTCATTTTGATATTGAAGATGGAAACTTCATTGACAATATCACCTTCGGGCTCCGAACGGTTCGTGATGTTTTAAACTACACGGATCGGGAAGCGGACGCGCATTTGATGGTAACGACTCCGGGACAGTATATCGATGATCTGATGGCGCTGGGAGTTAAAGCCATTGCGTTTCACGTGGAGTCGGGAATCTTCCCGGCGGCGCACCTGCACAGAATCCGCCAGCTGGGCGGACGGGCAGGCCTGGCGCTGAACTTTATGGCTCCGGTCAGCGCGCTTCTTCCATATTTGAAAGACATGGATTACGTTCTGCTTATGACATCGGAACCGGACGGCCGGGGACAGGAGTTCAATCCCTGGGCGCTGGAAAAAATCGCCGAAGCACGCAGGCTGCTGCCTGAGCGCATCTCCATCGTGGTGGACGGCGGTATTACAGAGTATTGGCTGCCCAGGGTTGTGGCTGCCGGCGCGGATACCGTGATCCTTGGCAGAACCCTTTGGGTTGAAGACCCAGAGGCACAATATGATCGGCTGCAGCGGATGATCAAGGATACAGAAGGAGAATAATCATGTTTGAAAAGGAAAAACAGGAGATTCTGGAAACTGCACTGGAGATCAAGAGGAACCGGCTGGTTTCCCTGTCCGGCGGAAATGTCAGTATGCGGGTTGGCCCCGATCGGTATTTGGTTACCCCCTCGGGCATGGCATATGAGACCATGACCTATGAGGATGTCTGCCTGATTGACGGCAAGTGCCAGCTGGTAGAGGGATGCAGAAAACCCTCCAGTGATTCTTCGGCGCTGGTTTATATGTACGAGCATATGCCGGATGTCAACGCCATCATCCATACCCACCAGCCTTGGGCAACCGCAGTCGGCTTCGTCACCGATGAGTTGCCGGAGTTCCTGGTTACGGTGATTGACGCCTGCCGCAATCCTGTAAAGGTTGCTCCTTTTACGCCTTCCTCCGACATTGGTATGGGTATCCTGGCGGTGGAATATGCATCCGATTCTCTGGCGGTGATTCTGAAACACCATGGCGTATTGGCTTACGGAAAAGACCTGTCTGAGGCGCTGTTCTCCGCGGTTTATCTGGAAGAGAGCGCGCAGACCTATGTCCTGGCCAGATCGATGGGCGTGCAGATACCGCCCATCGACCCGGAGCTTATCCGGAGGGAAAAGGAAGGCTGGCAGACCTACGGCCAATAACAGGCAGCCGCAGGCATCGCGGCACCGCAAGGCAACGTATTTCTGAGAAAGGGTTTTCTCGGGAAGCAACGTCATAGGGAGGAAAAAACTATGAAATTTGGATGTTTTTCTCTGGATTATCGGAGATTTCCCCTTGAACGTGCATTTCAGGATGCACACCGGCTGGGATTTACCGGCCTGGAGATTTGGGGCGGACGCCCCCACGCTTACCCGTTCGATCTTGATCAGGAGGAGATCAGAAAGATTCTGAATCTGCAGAAACAGTATTCTCTGGAAGTTCCTATGTACACGCCCAATGCGCTGGGAATGCCCTACTGCCTGTGTTCTTTGGATCCCCGGGAACAGCGGGATGCGTTGGAGTATTTCAAGGTTGCCATTGACGGATGCAGCGGCATCCATTCCCCCAGAATGCTTCTGGTCGCCGATCACCCCGGCTATGTGACGCCCCGGCGGGACAGCTGGAAGCGGTTTATCGAAAATATGCAGCAGCTGGCCCTCTATGCGGCGCCCAAGGGTGTTACGCTGGTCATCGAATCGCTGACACCCATGGAAAGCCCCATGATTACCACCTCCGATGACTGCGCGGAAGCATTGGCTGACATTGGAATGGATAATGTTGAGGCCATGCTGGATATTGTTCCTCCGAATATTGCCTATGAGCCCATCAGCGCCTATCTGGACAAGATGCCCGGAAAGGTTCACTATGTCCACATCTGCAACAATGACGGAAGAACGGATTCCCATACCCGGCTGGACGATGGCACGATGCCGGTGCTGGATATCATCCACTAGCTGCAGGCGAGAAACTTCGACGGCTATGCCACAGTAGAGCTCTACAGTGAATGCTATAAGGATCCCTCGGTAATGCTGGCAAACGCCTCCCGGATCCTGAATCTACAGAACAAATAGAGGAAGGGTGATCCTATGGACAACGTTGTTTTGGAATTAAAAAATATCACCAAGCGATTTCCTGGTGTCACTGCCCTGAACAATGTGCAGTTTGAACTGAGAAAAGGCGAGATCCATGCGTTGATGGGGGAAAACGGCGCCGGTAAGTCCACGCTGATCAAAGTCATCACCGGTGTGCATATGCCGGATGAAGGCAAGATCATTGTCAATGGGCAGGAAGTGTTTTTCAGAAACACCAGCGACTCCGCCGCTTACCGTATTGCTGCCGTTTATCAGCACAGCACGGCCTATCCCCAGCTGAGTGTGACAGAGAATATTTTCATCGGTCACATGAAATGCAACAAGCTGGGTCTGATTGACTGGAACTATATGCATCAGAAAGCGGCGGAACTGCTCCGCAGCCTCGGCTCCAGTATCAACCCAAAATCCAAAATGAGCAACCTGAGCGTCGCGGAGCAGCAGATTGTCGAGATCTCCAAGGCGGTTTCCGCGGACGCGGAGATTGTGATCATGGACGAGCCTACGGCAGCACTTTCCAAGAGAGAATGCGAGGAGCTTTACAGAATCACCGAACAGCTTCGGGATCAGGGCAAGTCCATTCTGTTCATCTCCCATCGTCTTGAAGATATGTACCGGCTGGCGGATCGTGTCACCGTATTCCGGGATGCAAGCTACATCGGCACCTGGAACATCGGCGACATCACGAACGAGATCCTGGTCCACGCAATGGTCGGCCGGGAGATTAAGGATCTGTATCCCAAGCTGGATCCCAATATCGGCGAAGTGGTGCTGGAGGTGAAAAACCTGACAAGCACGGGCGTTTTCCACGATGTGAGCTTTGAGGTCCGCAAGGGTGAGATATTCGGTCTGACCGGACTGGTCGGCGCCGGACGCTCTGAGGTCTGCCAGGCGATCTGCGGTGTCACCGGCTATCAATCCGGTACGGTTCTGCTGAAAGGTAAGGAAGTGCACTTTACACATCCCTCTCAGGCAATGGATCAGCGGCTGGGCTACCTGCCGGAGGACCGTCAGAAGCAGGGACTGCTCCTCTCTTGGGAGATTTTCCGTAACGAGACCATTGCATCTCTGAAGAAATACAGCCACCTGCTGGGGATCGACGTAAAATCCGAACAGCGCGACGGGGAA
>CAMGCA010000095.1 GCA_946011705.1 uncultured Clostridia bacterium
GGTCTTAACAGCAACATCCTTGCCCTTCAGACCATCGAAGCCGGTGATGTCGGAGTCAGCGGCAACGGTCATGCTCTGGGTGGCGTTGTAGTAGCCGTCGGAGAAGATCCAGCCGGAAGCCTTCCGCTCTTCGGTGATGGAAGCGCCGGCGATCATGCCGTCAGCCTGGCCGGCCTGGCAGGCAGCGATAGCGGCATCCCAGCCCAGGCTCTTCAGCTCGTAGTCGAAGCCCTGGTCAGCGGCAACGGCAGCGAGGATGTCCACATCAATGCCCACGAAATTGCCGGAAGCATCGGTGTACTCGAAGGGCTTGAAGACGGTGTCGGAGGCGATAATCCACTTCTTGGCGGGCGCGGCAGGAGCCTCGGTGGCAGCGGGCGCGGCGGCCTCGGAAGCGGCAGCGGGGGCCTGCGTCTCGGCGGGCTTCGCGGAACCGCCGCAGGCAGCCAGAGCCAGCACCATCACGGCAGCCAGACACAGTGCGAATAACTTTTTCATAAAAATACATCCTTTCCTCATTTTGTTCTCTGAAAGAAGATTCCCGTCGGGAAAAGGCGGGGGATGAATGGGAAAAAGGCGGCGGTTATTCACCGCATCGCCTTTACTTCCATTCATCTTATGCAGAATTCTACCACTTTATCGGGCAAAAGTCAACACGAGGGAAGGACGTTTGTACATATTTGACGGATTCAACAAAATCCTAAACGATTTCCGCTGCTTCCTTAAGCAGTTGGTATGCCTTTTCCATCCCCAGCGAACTGGTGCACAGGGTCAGGTCATAGTTCCGGCAGTCGCCGTAGGCTCTGCCGGTCATCTTCTCACAATAGGTCCGACGTGCCCGGTCGGCGGTGTCCATTTCGGATTCCAGGATGGACAGGGGGGTATCCGGCAGATCCCTGCGGATTCGCAGCAGCCGCCAGCTTCGGTCGGCGTGGACGAAGACCCGCAGGCAGTGATCGTACTCTTTGAGGATGTAGTCGGCGTTCCGGCCCACGATGACGCAGCTCTCCTTGTTGGCAAGCTCCCGGATGGCCTTTACCTGGGCGTTCCACAGCTCCTCGCTCAGGGGGCGGCTGTAGAAATTGAACAGGCTCTGGGTAAAGCCGAACTCCATGGGCACCTTCTCGTCCCACTGGCGAACCTGCTCCGGAGTCAGGTGGGCGCTGGCCTTGGCGGTGCGCAGAATGATGTCCCGGTCGTAGAAGGCGATGCCCAGCTCCCGGGCCAGCCTGCGGCCCAGCTCCCGGCCGCCGGCGCCGAATTCTCTGCCGATGGTGATGATACGCTTCATAAGGAAACCTCCTCACATTTGCTGCTTCCTGTCATATTGTGGAAAATCTCCGACGTGGAAGCAGAACTTCTTGTGCAGAAACATCATAGCACATTTGCCCTGCGGGTTCAACAGGGTATTTGCGAAAAACGCCGACGAGTTAAAAGTTGAAAATGGAAAGTTTGAAAGGTATGGTATCCCCTTCGGGGATGAATAAAAGATTGGAATTTGCACCCACGCTGTCATTCTGAGCATAGCGTCAGCGGTTTCGGATTCCATGACTGCCGGTGGCAGTCATTCCGCAGATAAATGCGCAGCGCAAAGTCGAAGGATTTTCGCATTTACCCACTGCATGGCAGAAACCAAGTGCGAAGATCCTTCGACTCGCTTCGCTCGCTCAGGATGACAACGGATGTGCAAATTCCAATTTTGTAACAGCTTATGGTCGAGGGGCCCAAAGGATGCAGGATGATTGCCCAGCGTCCGTAACGCATTGTCAGCGGCGACTCGCCGCCAAATTCCAGTTTGTCGATGTCCTGCTTCGGACAACTAACTTTCAACTTTCAATTTCTCCTCACGGTTCCCGGTGGGCAAACCAATAATCCCCCACCTGTCCCCAGACTTCATCACCGTAGAGTTTCCAAGGGGCATAGTAGAGAACATCCTTTGGCAGAACATAGGGGCCGTACATGGCGGCGGTAACCGCCCGGTACTGAGGTAGGTCCGGATCGGCGCTTTGCAGCTTGCGCACATTGCCGAAGGTCTCCGACCACCAGAGCACCTTGTCCACGGTGTTGGGGTATTCATTAGAAACCAGGCGGTTGAGAATGACCTCCAGCACAGCCTGCTGCACCTCCTCGGGCTGATCTCTTGCCTGCAGCCAGGCAAGGCAGGCCAGCGTGTAGATGTCCTCCTCCGGCAGATCATAGCCCACATAGCGGGTCTTGGGCTGTTCCGGCTTGCTGGCATCGTAGGGCACAAAATTCTCGCCGATGGCGGACTTATCAAAGACCCAGCCGCCGCTGTAGCCGCTGGTAATGGTGTATTCGTGGAAGCCGTTCAGAAAACCGTCCATGAGCAGCTCACTGGAATAGTTTGGCTCGAAGGGGTCCTTAATGATGACCAGGCCGTCGTCAGTGAGGCCGGACAGAACAATGAAGTGCTGTCCCGCTGTGAAAGGGGATCGGGCGTTTTCCATGACGATGGCAACCTTGCCCTCCTGCAACCCCTTCTGGGTCTCCCGCCAGTCGAAATTCTTCTCACAGGGCAGTCCCAGCTGCTCGATGGCGTGTTCCAGCCGCTCCACATTGGTCTTCCCGTATCCTCCGAAGTGGTAGACCAGCTGCTCCGGGGTGTATTCCCGATCCGTCATGTAGGTGGCGATCATGGAAAGACAGGTCAGGCTGCATCCATCGGTGGCGATGGTTCCGCTGCCGTACTTGATGTAGGGGTAGTCGGTTTGAAAAAACAGGGGAACCGTGTCGTAGGTGACGGGTTCCGGCTCTGTCTCGGCTATGGTAGATTCCTGGGTTTCCGGCGGAAGGGTTTCCACAAAAGCGGTGGTTTCGGGGATAGTGGGCTGTGTTTCCACGCTCTGCCCCCCGCAGGCGCAGAGCATTGCGGTCATCAGCGTGAGGGAAAAGGTTATCCGGGCGGCGTTCCTGATATGTTTCACTGGGCAGACTCCTGTTCACAATTGTGTAAACATTATACCATTTCCGACAAAATCCGCAAGGGGCATTTGCTCTTCCCTTTTTGAAAAATTGTGTTATAATGGACGCGATTCTGAAAAAGCGGAGGCAGCAGTATGCGAAAGTTAACACCTCCATCCATGGATGCGTGGCTCCTGGAAGCCAAGCGCCACGAATCCGCCCCGAAAATCGGGATGTATCTGACCCACAACGGCGTGGTCCGGCAAAGCGCCAGAGCCAAGGTTCGCTTGGGCGCTGAGGATACGAAGCCGGTCACCGGTATGTACTTTGCCTATGACCGGGAAAAGGTGGACGCGGTGATTGTCGATGCCTACAAAATGGATGGTATCTACTATATCAAGGTCTGGCTCAATGAGGGCGAGCTGTCCCTGGGCGACGACATTATGTATGTGCTGGTGGGCGGCGATATCCGGCCCCATGTGGTGGACGCCCTGCAATACTTAGTAGGCCGGATTAAGAGCGAGTGCGTCACGGAAACGGAGATTAACTGATATGACCGATTGGGAAAAATGTGTGGAATTTCACGGCCACAGCTGCGGCGGTCTGCGCATTGGCTACCGGGCGGCGGAGTATGCCATGGAGCTGCTGAACATCGGCTTTTCCGACAACGAGCAGGTGGTGTGCATCAGTGAGAACGATGCCTGCGGCGTGGATGCCATTCAGGTGATGCTGGGGTGCAGCATCGGCAAGGGAAACCTGCTGTTCCACATGACCGGCAAGCAGGCCTTCTCCTTCTATAACCGGGAAACCGGCCAGTCCGTACGGCTGCTGCTGAAGCCCAAGCCCGCGGGCATGACCCCGGAGGAATCCGCCCGGTATTACTTTGACCACGATTGCCATGAACTGTTCACTGCCATGCCCACCCGTCTGCCCCTGCCAACACCGGCGAAGATTTTCGACAGCTACGACTGTGAATGCTGCGGAGAAAAAACCGGGGCAAACTGGATTCGGATTGTGGACGGAAAAAAGCTGTGCCTGGACTGTTGCGGCAGGTATAACCGTTTTGATGTATGAACAATTTAAGGACTTATCTGATTTTATTCGGCGGGGTGTTTGCCCTGTCAACCTCCGCCATCTGGGTGCGGGTGGCAGCGGCCCCCTCCGGAGTCACGGCCTTTTACCGGCTGGCCATCACGGCAGCGGCGCTGCTGCCCTTTTTTCTGCTGAGCAAATCCTGCCGTCAGGAGGTCAAAGCCCTGCGCCGGGGCCAGTGGGTCAGAACCATGGCTGCGGGAGCATTTCTGGCCCTTCACTACCTTCTCTGGTTTGAATCCCTGAACTATACCTCCATTGCCAGTTCCACGGTGATCGTGTGATTGGAGCGCCTGTTTTCCATCGTGCTGGTACGGGTGCTTCTCAAATCCCGCTTCCGGCCCGCCGCGCTGGTGGGCTGCGGTATCGCGCTGCTGGGCAGCGTGATTATCGGCTTCGGGGATTTTCAGATCAGCGGCCTGAGCCTGCTGGGCGATATCCTGGCCTTTGTGGCGGCGGGTGTGATTTCCGGGTACTACTTTCTGGGCCAGACCATCCGCAGGGAGGTGTCCGCCCTGACCTACTCCGTTCTGGCCTATCTCACCAGCGCGGCGGTGCTGCTCCTTTACACGCTGGTCAGGGGTGAAGCCCTGATCGGCTACCCGTCTCAAACATGGCTGGCCTTTGTGGGCATTGCCCTGATCGCCACCGTGGGCGGGCAGTTTGTGTTCAATCTGCTGCTCAAGCAGCTTCCCGCATCCGCTGTGACCATGAGCATTCTGGGGGAGCCCATCGGCACCTGCATCCTAGCATACCTGCTCCTCCACGAGTCGATTTCGGCCCGGCAGCTTCTGGGTATCGTGACCATCATCGGCGGACTGAGCGTCTATTTCCTCGTCCCAAGTCATAAAAAATGAAACCAGCCGGTATGACAGTTCCGTCATACCGGCTGATTTGCGATATTGTCTGTAGGGCGAGGGCATGCTCCCGCCCTACGATTCGTACTCATTTTGCCAGCCAGCGGGCGATTTCCTCGTCGGTGCCCAGCACCTGATGGGTGCCCTCCAGGGTGTGCAGGGTGCCCGCGTGGTAGTCGATGCCGGAAGTGGCATAATCGTAGCTTTCGGCCACACGGTTCTTCTCCACTCTGGGGTTGGGACTGGGGATGGCGGACAGAAGGCTTCTGGTGTAGGGGTGCACGGGGTTGGTGAAAATCTCCTCCGTGGTGCCGGTCTCCAGCAGATGGCCCAGATGCAGCACGCCAATCCGGTCAGAGATGTACTTGACCATGGACAGGTCGTGGGCGATGAACAGGTAGGCCGTGCCGGTCTCCTGCTGAATATCCTTCATCAGATTCACCACCTGAGCCTGAATGGACACGTCCAGCGCGGAAATGCACTCGTCGGCAATGATCAGCTTGGGATCCATAATCAGCGCCCGGGCGATGCCCACACGCTGCCGCTGACCGCCGGAGAACTGGTGGGGGTACCGGTCGGCGTGCTCTGGGGCCAGGCCAACTTTCGCAAGAATCCGGTCGATCTTTTCCTTCCGCTCGGCGTGGCTGCTGTACAGATGGTGGATGTCCAGACCTTCGCCAATAATCTCACCCACCTTTTTTCGGGGGTTCAAGCAGGCCATGGGATCCTGAAAGATCATCTGCATCTGGGTGCGCAGGGCCTGAGTCGCTTTCTTGTCCAGCCTGCCGCTGATATCCTTGCCGTCGAAGAGAATCTGACCGGCGGTAGGCTCATAAAGCCGGATAATGCTGCGGCCGATGGTGGACTTTCCGGAGCCGGATTCGCCCACAAGGCCGTAGGTCTCGCCGGGGTAGATGTCAAAGCTGACCCCATCCACGGCCCGGACGGTGTAGCCGGAGTTGACCTTGAAGTACTGTTTCAGATCCTTTACCTGCAAAAGAGGCTGTTTTTCGCTCATATTATTTTGCCTCCTTCTTCATTCGCTCAATGCGGGCCTTCAACTCGGCGGGCATCTCCACCTTGGACGCCCGGGGGTCAAGGAGCCAGGTCGCCGCGTAGTGGGGCCCCCTCGGGTTGAACTGGGGGGGCCCCCCCCGGGCGGCGTGGTTCCGGGCGTACCCCTTCCGAGGGCCAACGGCGGCGCCGGGACCGGGGTGCCGCCGGTGGGGGGGAGAGCCGGGGATGGTGTACAGCCGGTCGTCGTCGGTGTCCAGGTCGGGCATGGCGCTGAGCAGACCCCAGGTGTAGGGATGGGCAGGCTCGTAGTAGATTTCATCAATGGTGCCGGTCTCCACGATGCGTCCGGCGTACATGACGTTGACAAAATCCGCGACCTTTGCCACTACGCCCAGATCGTGGGTGATGTAGATGACGGAGATGTTCCGCTCCCGCTGAATCTTCTGAATCAGCTCCAGGATTTTCGCCTGAATGGTCACGTCCAGTGCGGTAGTAGGCTCGTCGCAGATCAGCAGCTCCGGGTCACAGGCCAGGGCGATGGCGATGACCACACGCTGCCGCATACCGCCGGAGAGCTGATGGGGGTAATTCTTCATCCGCTCCTCGGCGTCGGTGATGCCAACCTCCTTCAGAAGGTCAACGGCCTTCTTGTAGGCTTCGGCCTTGGGGGTCTTGTAGTGCCAGATCATGCCCTCCATGATCTGCTTGCCGATGGTCATGGTGGGGTCAAGGCTGGTCATGGGGTCCTGGAAGATCATGGCGATCCGCTTGCCGTTGATGTGCTTGCGAATGTCATTCTTCTTCATTTTCAGGATGTCCACGGTGGCGGGGGTGCCGTCGTCGTGGTGATAGGTGTACTCGATGGTGCCGCTGTCCACGGTGCCGTTTTTGGCGAGGATGCCCATGGCGGCTTTCACGGTGACGGACTTGCCGGAGCCGGACTCGCCTACAATGGCAAGGGTTTCGCCCCGGTACAGGTCGAGATTGACGCCCCGGATGGCGTGGACGGGGCCGGCGGTGGTGGAAAAGGTGATGCTCAGGTCACGCACAGTTAAAACTTTTTCTCGCTCCATTGTACGCACCTCACATATCTTTCATTTTGGGATCGAAGGCTTCCCGCAGGCCGTCCGCCAGCATATTGAAGCTGAGCATCAGGATGGCAAGCACCGCGATGGGGGGGATGATCTGGTAGGGATGGGTGGTGAAGCTGTGGAAGGCATCGCTGTTCAGGCTGCCCGGAGAGCACTGGGGCACGGGGCGGGCCCGACCCGAGCAGCACAGGAA
>CAMGCA010000096.1 GCA_946011705.1 uncultured Clostridia bacterium
AAAACCATCGAACCGTCCACGAAGCCATCAAAAAGCCCACAAAATCCGCAAACAGCGCTGCCGGAATGGTATAGCGGGTCTTCCGGATTCCCGCCGCGCCGAAATAGACGCTGATGGTGTAGAAGGTGGTCCCCGTAGAGCCCAGCATCACGGCGGCGGTTCTCCCGATGGCAGAATCCACACCGTACCGGGCCATCAAATCCGCCCCCACCGCCAGTGCCGCGCTGCCGCTTAAGGGGCGAACCAGCACCAGCAGGGCGGTTTCCGGCGGGATGCCGAACCGGGAGAATACCGGAGCCAGAAACGCACTGATGGCCTCCGCCGCGCCGGAAATTTGCAGCATATGCACCGTGCTGAGCAGCAGGATGAGGGCGGGAAGAATGGAAACGATCAGTCGCAGTCCATTGGCAGCGCCCCGGAGCATATGGTCGTACGCATTTTCCTACCTTCCCAGAGCCAGCGCGATTGACACGAAGATAATCAGTTTTACTATGTAATCTGTCTTATTTTCCTGATCATTCCAAGTATTCACGCGGCAGCGACTCCCTAGCCGGCGGACAACAGGCTCGTCACCCATACAGCGGGCAGAATATCACAGGGCGACCGGCACCCCAGCGCCGCCCGGACAGCTGCCACATTGGAGGGAATCAGCTGAATGGAGGCAGTATTCAGCACAATCAGCCGGCAAAGCTCGTCAGTAGCGGTGTCGCCGTGTTTCAGCCGTTGTGCAGCCTGAATGCCCATTGGGGTAGCCGCGTTGCCCAGCCCCAGAAAATTGGCGCAGATATTGGCGCTGAGTTGTTGGGATAGAACCGGGTCTTTTTCGGTGGAGGGGAAGATACGCCGCAGCAGCGGTTTCAGCAGCGCGGCCAGCATTCCGGTGATCCCGGCGGCTTCCATAACGGCGGCAGCGCCGGACCACAGGCATATGGATCCCGTCATGGAGATGCCAAGGGTTACTCCTGCCTGCGCTCCCTGCAATATAGCGGCGGCGAGATTCCCGCCGCTGCCGCTGAAAAGCGCGCACAGAATGCTGATTCCCGCAATGCCTGTCCAAATCCAGCTCATGACCATGGACATCCCTCCCTGTGCTATAATCTATGTGGGATGACCGGCGGTTTTTACTTCGGACTATTGACATTATTTCTGAAACCGGTTAGCATAGGACTGTATCATCATGACTGGGAGAATGACCTATGGAACTGACACGAACCATCGCGGAAAACGCCTTGGCGGAGGCGGAGCGACTGAATCCCGGCCCTTGGGCGGATCACAGCCGCTACGTTGCCCTGGCCTGCCGGAATATCGCCAACCGCTGTCCGGAACTGGATCAGGACCTGGCCTATATCTACGGTCTGCTCCACGACATCGGCAGATATGCCGGTGTCACCTCCGAACGTCATCTCATTGACGGTTACCGCTACTGCATGGAGCGGGGCTGGGAGAAGGCGGCACAGATCTGCATTTCCCACGCCTTTATGGTGAAGGATATTTCCTCATCCATCGGTGTGTTCGATATGCCGCCGGAGGACAAGGCGTTTATGGCGGAATTCGTCAAGAACGCCGTCTATGACGACTACGACTATCTGGTGCAGCTATGTGACGCGCTGGCCCTGCCCACAGGCTTCTGCCTGCTGGAAAAGCGGTTTGTGGACGTGACCATCCGCTACGGCACCCACCCGGCAACGGTGGACCGCTGGAAGGCAATCCTGGGGATCCGGAACCGCTTTGAAGCGGTGATGGGCGGCTCCATCTATGATTGTCTGCCCGGAGCGGTGGAGAATAGCTTGTAATCGAACCGGCAGAGGAGCTTTATTGTGGAAAACATTACAATTCGTCCTATCACTTCAGCGGATGACGCTGAAATCGCCAGAATTATCAAAGAGAATCTGGAAGCGTATCATCTGGATATCCCCGGTACGGCGTATTTTGATCCGGAATTAGACTGCCTCAGCGCCTTTTACAGTGCCCGTCCGGATAAACGGGCGTATTTTGTCGCGGCTTACGATGACGGAACGATCATTGGAGGCGTCGGTGTCGCGGAGTTTACGGGCTTTGACCACTGCGCGGAAATCCAAAAGCTCTATCTTTCCGACCCAGCCAAGGGCAAGGGACTTGGAAAACGGCTCATGCAGGCAGCGGAAGCATTTGCCCGGTCCGCGGGATACGACAGTTTATACCTGGAAACACACAGCAACCTGGAAGCGGCCATGGGCTTGTATGAGAAATTGCAATTCCGGCAGATTGAAAAGCCTGCCGCCGTCCTCCACAGCACAATGAACCGATTCTACAGGAAAAGAATTTGACGCAGGCGGGGGCACCCCCAGAGACGGTCTGTGCCGGCATTGCATTGGCTAGACCAGAACGTTTTGAACCATAGCAAACGGAAAATCCCAGAAATCCGTAGATTTCTGGGATTTTGTAACATTTAGGAGGTATAAACTGCATGAGCGTTACCCGTGATAATCGCCGGTTGCGGAGTTTACCGCGACAAAGGGGACGATTTCGCCGCCTATCTCCACATAAACCTGATAGATCCCATCGCCCAGGTCCTCATCTGCTGTTATCACGCTTCCGCATCCAGGCATCCAACAGCTTGAAGATGGTTTCTTCGATTCTTTGTGGGGAGTAGGAGCGTGGGAAGTATTTGCGAAGCTTCTCGCCGGACAGGGTAATGTCATTCCTTTCCGGCTTTTTCTGCTCCATCATAATCTGGAGCATAGAATCCTCGTTAAGTTTCCCGCTTTGGCTCAAATTGCGAATACGCTGCGCCTGGGATGGGGAGTTGCCTGCTCACTTTCAATGGTGTCGTAGAGCAGATTCTGACTTTCCTGGGGGAGTGCGGCAATCTGATAGGCAGGGCTGAGTGCGATTTTCTTTTCATCCACCATCTCCATGAGTTCGGGAATCAGGTTTGTCAGGGAGATATAATTGCGGATTGTATCACCGCTGACGCCAGCCAATTCTCCGATGGAATCATCACTGCGAAAATTCGCCGAAATTTTCGGCGAATTTTGATTTTCCTCCTTTTTGGGTCTTCCGGCCTTCTTTTTGATGGCTTCCATGCGGAGTTTATAGGCTTTTGCCCGTTCAGAGGGAAGAATGTTTTCACGCTGGATGTTGCAGTCAACAAGCTGGATGATGGTATCATTGTCATCGAGATTCATCACGATCACCGGAATGGAATCCAAACCGGCAAGCTGACTGGCTCTCTGACGGCGATGACCGGCAACCAGCTCGTAACCGCCATCCGGCTTCGGTCTGGCAATGGCCGGAACCAGTACGCCGTGTTTCTTCACGCTTTCTATGAGTTCCAGCATGGAAGGATCGTCCCGAATGCCGAAGGGATTGTCCGGGTGAGGATGGAGCTGGTCGATGGGAATGCTGTAAATGCTGCCTATCGATTCAGGGGATTTGCGAGGGATAATGCGCGGCTCCTTTCGTAAGAGTGTATATGAAAAAAGCACCCAACCGGGTGCTTCAATCATTATGGGAATGGGGGGATTGCGGTATAAATGCTGCATGGATATACAGGGAATAAAGGGGATGAGAGGCTGGAAAAAAGGCGGAGTTAGCCCCAAAGTTAGCCCATTGGTTAGCCCATTCGGGCGCAAAAACCCTGAGTTAGCCCATAGTTAGCCCATAAAAATCGCGTTAAATTAGGCCAAATTGCGTCAAACTATATCAAACAGAAAAACCCCGAAATCCGGAGATTTCGGGGTTTTCGTATCTTTTCTGAAGTAAAAAGTTGAGATTTAGCGCTTGGAGAACTGAGGAGCGCGACGGGCGGCTTTGAGGCCGTACTGAACATTCTTCTAACCAAAAAGTCATTGGTATTCAAGCACTTTTTGACCGTCTGCCCTGTTTTAACCTATGTGTTAACACAAAGAAACGGGGGCTTCCACAGACTGTTGTTTGGGGAAAGCGGCGTTTACAGTGGCATATAGCTCCTGCGGTTTATTATACTTGATTCGGGCGTAGATGTCCATAGTTGTTTTGCTGTTCTCATGACCTGCCAGGTACTGAACGGTTTTGGGATCGACGCCTGCGTATAAAAGATTGGTGATATAGGTGTAGCGCAGAATATGGGGTGTAACATCGAAATCAATGCAATAAACGATCTTGGGATTCTTTAGCTTATGCTGTCCCAGGACAGGAGATATGGTTTGCTTAATGCATTGCCCATTCACATACTTGCGATAGATTCGTTCTTTGGTAGAACGAACGACAATATACTGCCAGAGCCTTTGAAACTGGGAATAGGAGAGGGGCTGCCCTTTGCTGTCAGCAATCACATGATCGGATTTGCTGCTTGCCTTGGCTTCCTGAAGGCATTCAACAAGGCATTGTGGAATAGGAATATCCCGTCTTGCAGCATTGGATTTCAGTATGGTTGTTACCTGGGGACGGTTCTTTTCGCTTCTCCAGGCTCTCCTTACTGAAATGTATGGTGTGGATGCATCCAGATGGACACAATCCCACTGAAGCCCCAGAATCTCCTCTCTGCGCATACCGGTATAGAGTCCGATCATGGTGAATACATAGGGTGGAAGTCCACGGACAGCATCCAGAAGTGTTTTTGCCTGTGCATCTGTCAGAGCGTCTTTCTTCTTTGAAGGATGTCCACCCTTCGCAGAGATATTGGTGGAAGGATCTTCGTCAATCACATTGCTGTGTTCGGCAGATTGAAAAATGCTCTTGAAAAGCATATTGACTGTATCGTACATACCGGAGGATTTACCTGCAACCGGCACAAGGGCCAGACGAATATCATCCGCTGTCACATCGGACATATACATATCGCCCAATGGTTTGACTATGTAGTTCCTCACCTTGGATTCGTAGCCCTTCAATGTAGCAGGAGAGACATTTGCGGACTTCATGAGCAGCCATTTTTCACAGTAATCCGCAACAGTGGGATTCGTCTTCCGGAAGACGATTTCCGCAACCTTTTTTCGCGCTTCGCACTCCTTTTGAAACAGCTCCTCACGGGTTAATCCATAGAGAAGAACCTGTTTCCCATCAGCGTCAGTAATACGGGTTCTGTAATATTGGATGCCGTTAATTGTGGCTGTACCATATTGTGGAATCAATTCTTTTTTCTTGGACATGAAAAATCATCCTTTCACAGAGTATGTAATGTAGCCACCTCCTTTTTACCAGAAAACAGGAAAACCATCAAAGGTGCGAAATATGTAAAAAAGCGGGGAACTGATTTGTTCCTCGCTTTTGAAGATTCTGTTGGGGTGAAAATAAAGTTATGTGTTATTCCATAGAGCAAAGGCACTGCTCATGGTTTTCACTACATCGTCGGGTTGGTGATATTTCACTTTTGCGTATATGTCCATCGTGATTTTGCTGTTTTCATGACCTGCCAGATACTGAACGGTTTTGGGATCGACTGCTGCGTGAATCAGATTTGTAATGTATGTGTGGCGGAGCATATGGGGAGTGACATCAAAATCCAGACTATATATGACATTCCCATTGTGCGCTGCTTTCTCACCAAGGGTAGGAGAGATGGTGTGCTTTACGCGCTCTCCATTTTCATAACGGTAGTAACTGCGCTCTTTTGCGGTTCTTGTGACAATGTATTGCCATAGCCTCTTAAACTGAGTATAGCTGAGAGGACCTCCGTCGCGGTTTGCAACAACAAAGTCTGATTTGGAGTTGGCTTTCGCTTCTCTGCGGCATTCCGCGTGTCAGTCAGGGAGAGGGACCTTTCGGGCAGCGGCTTTTGTTTTCAATTCTGTCATGATGACAGGACGATTATGCTCGGTGTGCCACGCCCGCCGTACAGTCAGATATGGCGTGTCGGTGTCCAGATATACGCTGTCCCACTGCAAACCCAGGATTTCCTCCCGCCGCAATCCGGCGTATAAACCGATCATCACAAAAACATACGGGGGTAAGCCACGAACGGTGTTGATGAGCTGCTCGGCTTGAGTATCTGTCAGAGCTTGTTTTTCTGCCTGTGGAATACCGCCTCCTTTGGCACTCAGATAGACCGTAGGATTGTCCTCAATAACATGACTTTCCTTGGCAGCCCGGAAGATGGATTTATAAAGGATAATAACGGACTTGTACACGGAAGCAGATTTCTCCGAGACCGGAACAAGGGCCAGTTGAATATCGTCCAGAGTAACATCTGCGATATTCCTATCACCCAACGGGGCAATGATGTGCCGCCGGACTTTGGAAGTATAATCGATCAGCGTCGTTGCTCGTATATGAACGGATTGCATTGTCAGCCACTTTTCGCAATACTCCGCAACGGTGGGGGATTTTTTACGAAATGCTGCATTGTCGATCTGCTCCAGAGCGTCCATTTCTTTATCGTACAATTCTTCCCGGGTTTTGGCATAGAGGGAGATTCGGTTGCCTTCAAGTTCTGTGATGCTAGTACGATAATATGTGTTTCCTTTGATTTGGACTGTCCCATATCGGGGAATATGTTTTCGCTTTCCGGCCATTTCGGTTACCTCCATAGGAAAGAAATCAGCGCTGTTATCACTGTTTTATCAGAATTGGCGCGATTCAGCAAATGTGCGAACGGATGGTTATTTTTGCTTTCGCACATTTCGATAGGTGTTTTTCTTTTCGGATGGCTTCGCGCGAATAGTACATTTCGCAATGTATTCCTGCAAACTGGCATCCGTGAAATAGACGCAGCCGTTTGGCACATATTGCACATAGGAAATCAGACCGCTGTTTCTGGCTTCATCCAGCGTAGTAAGGCTGATTCCCAGTAATTTGGCTGCTTCCTTGCGTGTAATCAATTTCTCCATGCTAAGTCATTACTCCTTTCTGCGATCTGATTTTGGACTCAGGCTGTAGTCGAACCCCCTGCGCTGGCCGCAGTAGGTACAAATCTGCTGCTCCGTTTGCAGCGGATCAACACGCCGTACATAGTAAGAGCCTGCACCATAAAAGTTGCTGGCACAGGCTTTACAAAGGCATAAAGTTAGCTTGGATGGGGGAGGAGGGATTAAGCCGATGCTGATTGCCAGTGCATGGTTGAGACCATTGATTTCCTCGTCGGACAGTTTACCGATGTACTGAGCCAGTCGAGTCTTGTCCACGGTTCTGATTTGCTCCAGCATGACCATGGAGGACAGCACAACCCCCCTCCCCGGCTGCAGATGGAAGTCGGTCGGCAGAATGGCG
>CAMGCA010000097.1 GCA_946011705.1 uncultured Clostridia bacterium
TCCCCACGCTGGGGGGGCTGCAGACTGGGCAGGTCCTGCACCGCGTGGCGGGCGCCCGGCCCAAGGACGAGATTCTTTCTCATCTGTAATTCGGATACCATACCGTCTGTCCCTCTATGGGGCCGGCGGTTTGTGGTTGTTATTCGTAGATTGTGCCCAATACCGAATCCCAAAATTATGCAAACTTCCAAAGTTTCGCAAAACCCATAAAAACAGTTTACATTTCCATCGAAATCAGGTATAGTGAACCGCGAACAGAGTAGGAGACCCCGCGTTAAGTGCCACCGGGACGGGGAGTTTGCCCGGAGGACGAAGGATTATTTCCACGATGAGGTCACCGCACCCGCTGTTGCATATGGGATACCCTCCTTTATGTAGCAACGATACTCGGTCGGGCGAAGGCTTCGGCTGCGGACATTGTGTGCCCGGTTGTTGCTGCCTTTCCCCAACGGGTCAATCGAAATCTGTCATACACTCCCCGACGCTCATGCGCCGGGGAGTTTTGGTTTCGATCCGCCGGGGCAGCGATAGGCTGGAAGCGTTCGCAATATTAAAAGGAGGAATTCTCATGAAAACCGCAACAACCACCGCAAGACCCTTCACCACGAAAACCCTTGCCTACTGCGCCCTGCTGGCCGCCCTCAGCGTTGTTCTGGCCCGCTTCCTGATCCCCATGCCCAACGTGACCACCCGGTTCTCCATTGAGGCAGTGCCCATCTTCCTTGCCGGTATGCTCTTCGGGCCTATGGCAGGCGGACTGGTAGGCTTCAGCGCCGATCTGGTGGGCTGCCTGTTCTCCGGCTACGGCTACAACCCCCTGTTCTGCCTGCCCCCCATTCTCTACGGTGTTTTCGGCGGCGTGTTCCGCCGGTATCTGGCACAGAAATTCAGCCTGCCCCGTCTGGGCCTGTCCTTCCTGCCTCCCGTGGTTCTCGGCTCCATCCTGTGGCAGAGCGCTACCTTGTCCTTCGTCTACAACAGCAAGGGCAGCTTCTCCGCCAGCCTCATTTACTTTCTGTCCACCCGCAGCATCCAGTTCGCCGTGACCCTGGTGCTGGACGTTGTAATCATCTATCTGCTCATGCGTGCCGGTGTCTTTGAGCGCATGGGCATCTGGCCCCCCGTTGCCAAAGAAAAATAACCGACCCGAAAGGAACGAATCCCCATGAACGCCGCACAAGCCATCGAATATATTCACTCCGTCTGCTGGAAGGGCAGCATCCCCGGTCTTGGCAGAACCCAGACGCTCCTGGCGAAAATGGGAAATCCCGAGAGTAAGCTTAAATTTGTCCACATTGCCGGAACCAACGGCAAGGGCAGCACCGCCGCCATGACCGCCTCCATACTGCGCAAGGCGGGCTACCGGACGGGCCTGTACACCTCTCCCTATATCTACCGCTTCCACGAACGGATGCAGGTGGACGGCGTGGAAATCTCCGACCAGGAGCTGGCGGAAATCACAGAATATGTGAAGCCCCTGGCCCAGTCCATGGAAGAGTCCCCCACAGAATTCGAGCTGGTGTCCTGCATCGCCTTTGAATACTTTTATCGCAGCAAGTGCGACATTGTAGTACTGGAAGTGGGCATGGGCGGCGCTCTGGATTCCACCAACGTCATCCCGGTGCCCGAGGTGGCGGTCATTACAAACATTGGGCTTGATCACACAGAGTATCTGGGTGATACCATCGAAAAAATCGCCGAGACCAAGTCCGGTATCTTCAAGGAAAACGGTCACGCCGTGGTGTACCGGGGCGCGCCTTCCGTGGAAGCCGTCTATGAGCGGGTCTGCGCCGAGAAAAATGTCAGTCTCAAAAAGGCGGACTTTGACTCTCTGGTGCCCAAATCCCACACCTTGGAGGGTCAGGTTTTCGACTGCGGTGATCGTAAGGATCTGGTGCTGCCCCTGCTGGGCGACCATCAGCTCCACAACGCCGCCGTGGTGCTGGCCATTGCGGACACGCTCATTGAGGAAGGCTGGAACATCTCTGAGCAGAACATCTACGACGGCATCCGGGAGGTACGCTGGCCCGGCCGGTTCGACATTGTGTGCCGTCAGCCCCTTTTCATCATCGACGGCGGCCACAATCCCCAGTGCATTGAGGCGCTGGTAAAGAACATTCAGGACTATCTCACGGGCAAAACAGTCATCGCCCTCACCGGCGTGCTGGCGGACAAGGATTACGCGGATATGTACCGCCCGGTGATGCCGCTGGTAGACCGGTTCGTGTGCGTCACGCCGCCCAATCCCAGAAAACTGGAAGCGGTAAAGCTTGCCGAATATCTCCGCGACGCGGGCGCTCAGGCCGATGCCTGCGCAACCATTGCGGAAGGCGTCAAAGACGCCATTGCCCTGGCTGGTGAAGAGGGCGTGGTGCTGTGCTTCGGCTCTCTGTACTCCATCGGCTCCATCCGGGACGCGCTGGTGGAAATGGGTAAGATTTAACGAAGAAAGGACGGCAAAAGCCGTCCTTTTCTCATTTTTTCTCTAGGGAAGCTCTGAATAAATCGGCAAGAGCTGGCGGCAGAAGATTTTGGCTCAGCCGAAAGTTCTGAAAGTGGCGGAATACTGTATGTATTTCCCACTTTCAGAACTGAACGGATGGGGCAAAAGATTCGCCGACCAGCCGCAGACGATTTATTCAGAGTTTCCCTATATTTGTCTGCCGCACCAGATAGATAGGGCGCTTCTTGGTTTCCAGGTAGGTTTTTGCCAAGTATTGCCCCACGATGCCGATGCCAAGCATCTGGATACCGCTGAGCAGCAGCATTATACACACCAGCGAGGGCCAGCCGGAGGTGGGATCGCCAAAGATCAGCGTCCGTGCAATGATCACCAGAATCATCACTAGCGCCAGTACGCAGCAGATCAGGCCGAACACAGAGGAAATCACCAGCGGCGTTGTGGAGAACGCCACAATGCCCTCGATGGCGTAGAGCAGCAGCTGCCAGAAGCTCCACTTGGTCTCCCCCGCCACCCGCTCGATATTCTCATATTCCAGCCATTTTTTCTTGAATCCAATCCAGCCGAAAATACCCTTGGAGAACCGGTTGTACTCCCCCATGGACAGGATGGCCTCCACCACCTGCCGACTCATCATCTGGAAGTCCCGCGCCCCGTCCACAATTTCCGCGTTGGACATACGGTTAATCAGCTTATAGAACAATCTGGCGAATAAGGAGCGGATGGGCGGCTCTCCCTTCCGGGTCACCCGGCGGGAGCCCACGCAATCGTAGCCTTCCTGCCTGATAGAGCGGTACATCTCCGGCAGCAACGCCGGGGGATCCTGCAAATCCGCGTCCATTACCACCACATAATCTCCGGTGGCGTTTTCCAGCCCCGCGTAGATACCCGCTTCCTTGCCGAAATTCCGGGAAAAGGAGATGTACTTCACCCGGCTGTCCCTCTGGGCCAGCTCCTGCATTTTTTCCAGTGTTCTGTCCCGGGAGCCATCGTCAATGAACAGAAACTCAAACGCCACCTCCGGCATTTGCTCCGCCACCGAGCTGACAGCCGCGAAGAACGGCTCCAGGGCCGGTTCCTCATTATAGCATGGAACCGCTACCGAAATTTTGTCCATCTGCCATCTGCCTTTCCTTTTTTGCCCATTATACATCGGCCTTTCCCCTTTGGCAACAGAGCCGGGGAAAAAACTTGACAAATATGGAAAAATGATTTATTGTTTGTAGGTTGAAAGGAGTTTTTCTATGGAGAAAAAGCATCGGAAGCTGCCTTATGCCGCTTTCTTTTTATTGATTTTCGGATTTCTCTTCCTCTGGTTTTCCAGAGTTCATCCGCTGATTCCCTTTGACGGGGACGCGTGGACCTATCTGTCCTACGTCCGCATGGCAACTCCCATCTGGGGCGACTGGAATCCGGCGAAGGTGTTCCCGGAGGTGCTGTACCCCTTCTTTTCCACCATTGCCGCCTTCGCGCTGGCGCCCCTCACCGGAGACTACATCGGCGCCCAGACGCTGATGCACGCAGTGGTGGTCAGCGCCGCCATCACCGGCTACCTGTGGTGCTTTGCCCACCTGATGCGCCGGGTGTTCTCCTGCTCCCATGTCACCGCCGGCGTGTTCACCGTGCTGTTCCTGACGCTGCATTTTCTGGTCTTCCGCACCGCCGAGGAAAACAATGCCCATTTGCTGCACTGCGTTTCCCTGAACTGCTACTACAATTACCTGCTGCCTATGCTGCTGAACGCTTCTGCTGTCATGCTCCTTCTGGCCAGCGACAAAATTGAGGCGTTTGTCAAAACCGGCAGGCCGGAGCTCAGGGGGCTGTTCTTCATCGTTGTGTATCTGGCCATTTTCTCAAATCTCCCTGCCAGCGGCATTCTGGCAGCCTACGCGGGAAGCCGGGTGCTTCTGGCCCTGATCCGTCAGAGAAAGAAACTGAAGCTGAAACCCTTCCTGGGGGAAAACGGCTTTTTCCTCGGCATTCTGGCAATCTGGCTGGTCAGCGCGGTTTTCGAGCTCAGCGGCGGGCGGGCCGGCGCCGCGGCGGGCGGCTCCATTCTGGCTCAGCTGCACCAGACCTGTTTCCTGCTGAAAACCGTGGTGCTGGAGAGCAACCGTCTGTTCCTGGGCTTCTCCGGAATCGTGGTGGCTTCCGCGCTGGTGTGTATGCTGCTGAGCGGCGGTGTCCGCTCTCTGAACGCAAAGCTTGCCTCGGTTCTGGGCACCTTCCTGATCTCCACCGCCGCACTGACTGTCTATATGATTGTGCTGTGCGCCGCGGTTGGCCCGGGAAAAATCACGGGCAGCGAATACCTGTTCGCTATCTATTTCCACATTCTTCTGCTGATTCTGCTGGCTCTGGGATATCTGGTGGAGCGCTTCCCCCGGCTGATGCTGGCCCTGCCCCTGCTGACTGTGGTTCTGATCTCCGGCATCAACACCAACGGCAATACCTTCGCGGAAATCAACACCCGTGGGCTGCCCGCCGAGCGGTGCGGCGAGTTGAGCCGCTACCTCATCGAGCAGTATCAGCAGGCAGACCAGGCCGGGCAGCGGGAAATGGTTCTGCGTCTTCCCCAGTTCACCTCGGACCCGGAAAACGGAGACAACTGGCCCTACACGCTTGTTCTCGCAGACCGGATTTCCAACACTATGTACAACCACGGTCTCACCAGCCGGCTGATTGATATTACCCCCGTCATCGACCCGGAGGTAAATGCCCGGTTCCACATTCCCCTGCCAACCGAATAGCAAAAATACACCCTGTTTTCCGAAAATTCAGAAAACAGGGTGTTTTTGTGTCAGTCAGCGATATCGCCCAGCTTCACCACCAGCGTACCGTCATAGAACGCCAGGAAGCCCTCTTCCGGGTAGCAGGGCATGGCCCGCACGCTTTCATCAGCCATCAGCCTCGTAAGCGTACCTCTGTCCGCCATGACAATCGGCAGGCTCATGACGTAGTCAAAATACGCCTGTATCCGGCTGGGTTCCGTGGTATAGATGGGGCTGGAGCCGGTCATGCCGGTGACATTCCAGTAGTCCTTGAACCCCGGAATCACCTGATGGAAGGTCTTGGGCAGGCCAATGATTGCCACGGGTGTTTCCCCGGGCTGATAGCCAGGGGTCGCCTCCATCCGCCCCACCACCCGGGTCATCAGGGACAGATATCCGTCAAATTCCAGATTTTTCTTAACATACATCCCATTGGAAAACCGCACATTCCCATAAATCGTCATGCCAATCAGCAGCATACAAACCGCACTCTGCCACTTCCCCGCCGGGATGGCAGCGTCCTTCCACTGTCCCCGCAGCCACATGGAATTCTGCAGCGTCAGGAGATATATCAGTCATGTGGGATACAGCATCTGGTCGTTGGCCGCGTTCAGGGTCAACACATAGATCATGTTCATTCCCAGCGGCAGCAGAGCCGTCAACGCAATGCACAGCAGCTTCTCCTTCAGACCCCGGTTTTTGCTGAGCAGGAACACTGCCAGCGCCGCAATGTCAATGGCGAAGAACAGCGCCGTTGCCCCCCGAATCAGGATAGCGGGATAGCTGGAATAGGCGTTCCACAGCCGGCTGAACCAGTCAGCATACGCGCCGATGATCATACCGCCAATGGAATCAAAATTCAGCAGGCCCATCCGATCAAGGGAATTGTAATCCCCGCTGGACAATACACCGCCAAACAGGCGCAGCAATCCCTTCATGGCGAAGAAATATCCGATGCCGCCCAGAATCAGCATTCCCACGGCTCGAATTCCCTTCCAAAGCACCGTCTGTGCATTCCTTCCGTTCATCAGGCCGAGAATGCTGACGATCATGACAAGCGTCACCGCTGTGAAGACATAACTCTGATAGATTCCCAGCGACACCATGATCGGTACCGCGCCAGCCAGCCACCCCTTTGGGTGCCGGTCCCATAGCCAGACAGCCGCCACCGCGCACAGCATGGCAAACATATAGCTGTCCAGATCGTGGATGTAGGTGGCCGCTGTTGCCGATACCGTAATGTTTGTGGCAAAAATGCCGGCAATCAGCGCCACCGCCGGTTTGGATTCCACATTCAAAATCCGAACTGTCAGAAACACCGCCAGCCCGATCCACAGCAGTGCCAGCAAGCCGTTAAACCAGGGTAAGGTCAAATCACTGCCCAGGCGTGCGCGGTAGCTGGGGGTGAACACTCGCCCGGCGGTTAGCGTCACATCATTTCCCAGAATCTCCGCGTGAAACTCCCGGAGGGAGTCATGGGAGATATTGTTGTCAAAGAAAGCGTAGCCATGGGCCGCCAGCCCGAAGAGGAAGGTTGCGATCAATGCCGTGATCAGCTGTGTTTGATTCCGTTCCAGCCTCTGTTTCCATTCCATTGCAGTATCCCCCTGTCTTCAGCAGCACAGGAACATCCCCCGTCCGCCGCAGCAGAACAGGTTCACCAGATAGCACATACACAGGTTCATGCAGGGACTGCCGCCCATGGAAAAGCCCTGAAAGTTGCCTGCGGTCTGGCGGTAGTCCGCGCCGCCGTGCTCCATGCGGCTCAGGGCGTTCAGATATTCGGGGTTCCCCGGATCCATGCTCACCGCCCGGCGGATGTGCTCCATGGCCGTGACCTGATTACCCAGGCCGTCATTGGCAAGAGCGCGGAGATAATACCACCGGGCGTTTCGATCCGACGCATTGTTCAGCGCGTTC
>CAMGCA010000098.1 GCA_946011705.1 uncultured Clostridia bacterium
CCCCGCACAGCGATGAGAACCACGAACACGGAAACCGTGAGAAAAATATTGGAGATTTTATTCAGAACCTGCTTCGTCCCGGCGGTGGGGGTGGACACGATGACAATGCCCAGCTTATTGTCCCCGCTGACAATGGGGGCAGACACCACATAGCGCTCTTCATCGTAGAGGTTGCGGATGGTGCCGGTGGCGCTGTAGCCGCCGCTTTCGTAGACCTTATCCAGAAAATCCGGGTTCAGCTGCCAGCCATCGTGGTCGCAGCCGCTCAGAGTGTTGGAGCAGATGGTGATATAGCCCCTGCTGTCGCAGACCACAATGTCGGCGTTGGTGATCTGGGAGACCACGTCCAGATTCAGCATCAGCTCCCGGCTGTTTAGGTTTCCGTCCATACCGTAGGCCCCCGCCAGATTGGCAACCACCTCGGAATCCTGAGTCAGGCGGGAAATGGTGGTGTCCTCCAGAAAGTTGTTGATTTGAATCTGAAAGGACGCGCCGAGAATGGTCAGCGTCAGCAGAAGGATGGTCGCCGCCGTGGAGAAATTGCGGCTGAAGGAGCTTTTCATCTTCGGGGCACCTCTTTCTTTCCTACCACGAAATGTGTGGTTTTATTATAGCATACCCTTTCCGTATTTCAACAGGAGCAAAAAAAGTTTACAAATACGGCCAGTGGACGCAGACAATGAAATGCTCCCTTCATGTTCTACAGTGTTTGTTATTTCACTGTATCTCATAAAGGGAGCATATCACTTACTTCGTAATGACAGTTCTTCCGTTTGAACCGTTATTCGGCAGGGTCTTCCGTTACAGGACATTTTACGCTGTCCGTGATAAGATGTCCGGGATTAGGTTCTGGCGCTGGAAATCAGCAGGCAGGCCCAGAAGAACAGGCTCATGGCCCAGTGGCCGCTGCAAATCATGGGGCTGGATACCACCACCAGCACCCCATGAAGGATGTCTCCCAGCAGCTCCGAGCGGAACACCGTGAGAAAATTGGCAATGATTAGCAGGACACTCAGGCTCAATGACACAATACTTAAGTTCCGCACCAGCATAAGCGTCTGCCGGTCCTTTTCCCGCCTTCCCTTCCACACCAGTACCGCCGGAGGCAGGAAAAAAAGAATGGACAGGCCTGTAAGCAGAACCCGCAGCACCCCGGCAGGTTCCGGGATAAATCCCAGTCCCGCGCACAGAATAAACAAAGCGCCCCAAAGCGCGTATAAGAATTGACTCTTGCTAGTTGCCTCCCAATGGAAATCCTGCGCCTTTTTTACCCGATTTTCCGGCCATTGGCAAGGGAAAAAAAGCTGGACAGGATTCCCGGATTCTGGTATAATATACAGATATTCAGGATCAGGGAGGTATTTTCTATGAAATGCCCTTACTGCGGCGATCAGGAGAGCAAGGTGGTGGATTCCCGCCGGTCCGAGGACGGCCTGAGCATCCGCCGCCGCCGGGAATGTCTCGGCTGCCTGCGCCGGTTTACTACCTATGAGATCGTGGAGAGCCTGCCCATCATCGTGGTCAAGCGCAACGGCTCCCGGCAGCCCTTCGACCGGAACAAGGTTCTCAATTCCATGATTCGGGCCTTTGACAAGCGGAGGGTGGATGTGAACGACCTGGATCGGATTACCACGGAAATCGAGCAGACCATACAGAATACCCTGGAGCGGGAGATCAGCACCGACAAAATCGGTGAAATGGTTATGGAGCGGCTGAAGCCCCTGGACGAGGTGGCCTACATCCGCTTTGCCTCCATTTACCACCGCTTTCAGGACGCCCAGAGCTTTATGCGGGAGATCAGCAAATTCCTGGAGGAGAAATAATGAGCACCAACCCAACTGAAATCTTACAGGCCACGGAACCTGCGCTGGACATCGATTCCATCAAGAGCCTGATGGACGGCTTTGACCCCGCCGCCCTGCTGCCGGACTTAAGCGAGTTGTTTGGGTCCCTGGCTACGCTGTGCCGCTTCGCCGTGATGATCGGCCCGGTGGTAATGCTGGTTCTCGGCCTTGCCTACCTGTTCCTGTCCCCGAGGGAAGCCAACTACTATTTCGGCTACCGCTGTTACTTCGGCATGGGCAGCGTCCAGGCCTGGCGGTTTACCCAGCGGATCGCGGGAATGCTGTTCGGCGGCGTGGGCCTGATTCTCACCATCGTGATGTACGTCATGTCCGGGAGCTTTTCCGAGATGGAGATTACGGACATGGTGTGGAAGGCCGCGGGATGCCTTGCCTGGCAGGCCGTGATTGCTCTGGTTTTGACATTCCTGGTGAACTTTCTTGCTTTTTTCTTCTTCGATGCCAAGGGCGGACCCAGAAGAAAGAAAAAAGAGAAATAGTATCGGCCGTTCCGCGGAGAATGCGGAACGGCTTTTCCAGCGATTTATTTGTCAAGTCGTAAATATGAACAATATTTGACCATGGAAATGAACAATCTTCACAAAACTTAATACTTGCTTAACAACTTTCCCCTTTTTTCGTTAATATTTTACCGGTATAATAAGGCCATAAAGATCAAGTGAACCAATCCAGTCCTACAAAAGGACGGTTTCTATAAATTGCTACCTACCATCTTTTTCATTTTTCCTCTCCTCTTTTCTTGTTGCAAAAACCGCGGCTTACGCCGCGGTTTTTGCATGTCCGCAATGCGGACAGATAATAGTTTCGGATACCGGATGTGGTCTACACCATCGGGTTCTACTCGGTATCTTTCCTGCGTCTATCGTCTTCCCGAACCGGGAAGGCTTTTTTTATACGAAAAATGGAGAGTGAAGCATTACTCCACTCTCCACTCTCCAAGCTATCACTCGGCTCCCATCAGGATTTTCGCCAGATCGGAATTGCCGTCCAGAATCACCGTCTTGTCGCTTCCGTTGAGGCTGGATTTCAGAGCGTCCAGCGCCAGGGTGAATTCGTAGAATTCCTGCTTATCATGGCTGTCGTAGGCTTCCGCCAGCAGGCGCATATATTCCTGCTCGCCCTCGGCTTCCCGCTTGGCGGCCTCAGCCTGGGCGTCGGAGATCATGATGTTCACCTTTTTATCCACGTCGTTGCGGATGATGGAGGCCTCATAGTTCCCGTCGGCAGTGTACTTTTCCGCCATCTGGTTTCGTTCGGAAATCATACGGCTGTAGACCGCGTTCAGGTTGCTCTCCGGCAGGTCAAACTGCTTGATTTTTACATCCTCCACATGGATGCCGTAGGTCTTCGCCAGACTATTTACATCGGATGCGATGTTGCCGTAGATGTCGTTCCGCTTGGCCCCGTCCTCCATATTGATGATGTCGCTCTGGGCCAGGGTACCCATGACGGTTTTCAGCTCATTGTAGGTCAGGGCGTCCAGTCGCTGCTCCGCTACGGAGGTGGAGCCAAGGGTCTGGTAGAACAGCTTGGGATCGGAAATGCTCCACAGAATGTAGCAGTCCACGGTCATATTCTGCTTGTCAGATGTCAGAACCTCAGAGGGAGGAATGTCGTAGAGCTGGGTAGCCTTGCTGAAATACTTTACGGTATCCAGGAAGGGCACCTTGAAGTGCAGACCGGATTCCGATGTGGTGCTGATGATTTTGGAGAACCGCACGGTGCAGGCGTACTCATTTTCTGCCACCGTAAAGCAGGAACCGGCCAGTAAAACCGCCGCCAGAACGATCACAAGGATCGCTATGCTTGTTTTCTTCATGGTTTTATTGTCCTCCTTCCACAGTTGTCATAGGCTCCAGAGGCAGAAGAGTTTGCAGATTGCCGCCGTCGCCAGTGTTCACATAGAGCTTCACGCCGGGCAGAACCTTAGAAATGGCTTCATAGTACATTCTGGACTTGGTAATACCCGGATTCTGGGCGTACTCCTCGTACATGGCGTTGAACATGGCCACCTGCTCCACTGCTTCGTTGATCCGCTTCTGTTTCAGGTACTCCGCGTTTTGGATCAGCTTGTCGGCCTTGGCCTGGGCGTTGGGAATCTGGGCATTCTGGTAGGCTTTGGCGTCGTTGATGACGGTCTCAGCCTGCTGCTTGGCGGTCTCCACCGCCTTGAAGGCCTCAATGACCTCTGCCGTGGGCGGCTCGGCGTCCTGGATCTTCACATCCACCAGTGTCAGGCCAATGTCATATTCCTGCAAAATCCGGGTGACAAGCTCCTTGACCTGCATCTGGATATTCTCCTTGCCATCGGTGAGCACCGCGTCCACGCTGGAGGAGCCAACCACGTTTCTCACCTGGCTCTGAATCAGGTTCCGCAGAATCAGCTCCGGCTCATCCGAGGAGAACAGGTATTGCACCGGGTCGGAAATCTTGTACTCTACAAAGAAATCCACGTTGACAATGTTGTAGTCTCCGGTGATCATGGTGCTTTCACTTTCGTTGAACGCGTTCCCGCCGCTGCTGGAATAGCCCAACTCAATCTTCTGGTAGACATTGGTATTCACCTTGTGGGCCTGCTGGATGCCAAAGGGCAGCTTGAAGTGGATGCCCGCGTCCACTACATCCGTGACTTTCCAGAAGGTGGTGACCACGGCCTGCTGTTTGTCGTCCACAGTGTACCAGCAGGTGCCGGCCATGGTGATTACAATCAGGGCCAGCAGCACAGCCAGAATGGTCTTCCCAGCCCGTTTGAAGCTGGGTTTTGGTTTTTGTGGCTTTGGCTGAGGCGGTGTTTCCGGTGCCCAGCGATAGGTTCCGTTTTCGTCCATGTTGGTTGCTCCTTTTCTATAGTGTGGTATTCGATAAGAATTTCCTGATTTCATTATAGCATGGCTTTCGGCCTCTGCCAACTGCTTTTGAGACACACTCCGTGAACAATCTGTAAAGATTTTACCCAAAGTGCACTTCTTTCGGTGGGAATTGTGTAATTTTGCTCTTTACGAACCGCAAAAAGTGTTGTACAATACTGGATATTATTATGGGAGGTGTGGGCTGTGTACTGTCTCAGGTGCGGCCGGGAAACAGAAGATGAGCAGGCCTTCTGCCTGGAATGTCAGAAGGAAATGGCAAAGTATCCTGTTGACCCCAATGCGGTTGTTCAGCTTCCCGTACGAAAGCAGATTTCCCCCAAGAAAGCAGTGAAACGTAAAGTAACACCTGAGGAGCAGATAAAGTTTCTGAAGCGGCGTTTGCGCTTATACGCCTGCTTGTTTTTGATTGCTGTGATCACTTTGATTTGCCTGTCAATTCCAATGATTCGGTATTACGGAGAACAGCATTTTCAGATCGGGCAGAATTATAACACGGTAAAGCCCACTTCGGAAACTGTGCAAGTGACCATAAATCCGCAGTGACTGTTTCACGTGAAACAATATGGGCTTGGAGCAAAATGGTGTTTCACGTGAAACATCATTAGTTAGGAGAGAAAAATGGGAAAAATCATAGCGGTGGTCAACCAGAAAGGTGGCGTAGGCAAAACCACCTCCGCCGTGAATCTGACGGCGGCACTGCACGAGCTGGGGCTGAAGGTGCTTCTATGCGACTTTGACCCACAGGCCAACGCCACATCCGGTCTGGGACTGGATAAACGAAGAATCAAATATTCCGCCTACGATGTGACCATCAACGACGTTCCCTTGAAAGAAGCGGTGGTTCACACCGATTACGGCGACGTACTCCCCTCTTCTTCTGATCTGGCCGGTGCGGCTGTTGAACTGATCGGAACGGAGCACCGGGAGCGCCAACTGGAAAAAGCCCTGTTCCAGGCAAAAGAAGACTACGACATTATTTTTATTGACTGCCCCCCATCGTTGGAGCTGCTGACGCTGAATGGCCTGTGCGCGGCGGACGGGATTCTGGTGCCGGTGCAGTGCGAGTATTTCGCCCTGGAGGGGCTCAGCGACCTTATGAGCACCCTGCGAATGGTGAAAAAACGGATGAATCCTCGGCTTGAAATTTTTGGCGTGGCACTGACCATGTTCGATGGCCGAACCAACTTCTCCGCCCAGGTGGCCCAGGAGGTTCGCAAGCACTTTCCCGGCAAGGTCTTCACCACAGTGATTCCCCGAAACATCCGGCTGGCGGAGGCGCCCAGTCATGGCGTTCCGGTGACGGTTTACGACCGCGGCAGCCGGGGCGCGGTGGCATACCGTGCCATGGCGGAGGAAATCAAGGCAAAACTAGAGTGAAGAGTGAAGAGTGGAGAGTGAAGCGGCGATAATATCATGCGCGAAGCGGATACAATATCTTCACTCTACACTCTCCACACTGACAGAAAGGATGACACAATGGCAAGCAACAAAGGCTTAGGCAAGGGCCTTGGGGCGCTGCTGGGGGATTTTTCGGAAGAACCCACGAGCGACAGCGCCTACCGGCTGCTGCCGATTTATAAGGTAGAACCAAACCCGGATCAGCCCCGGCATGACTTTGATGAGGAAGAGCTGCAGGCGCTGTCCGAATCCATCTCGGTGCATGGCGTGATTCAGCCCCTGACCGTAAGGGAAATGCCCAACGGGTATTACCAGATCATCGCCGGTGAGCGGCGTTGGCGGGCGGCACGGATGGCGAACATCAGCGATGTGCCTGTCATCGTGGTGGAGGCCGACGACAAGAAGGCTATGGAGCTGGCGCTGATCGAGAACTTACAGCGGCAGGACTTGAATCCGGTGGAAGAAGCCCTGGGCTATCAGTCCCTGATTGAGGAATACGGCCTGACCCAGGAGGAGGCCGCTTCCCGGGTGGGAAAATCCCGCCCCGCCGTGGCAAACGCCCTGCGTCTGCTGGGCCTATGCCCGGAGGTGCTGGAGCTGCTGAAATCCGGGGCCATTTCCGCGGGCCATGCCCGAGCGGTTCTGACCCTGAAAACGGAGAAACAGCAGGCGGAAGCGGCGAAGAAGATCATTGCCCTTTCTCTGTCCGTGCGGCAGGCGGAAACCCTGTGCAAGAACATGGGCAAGCCCCCCGCTCCCAAGAAGGAGCCGGTGTTCGAGGTCAATTATGTGGCCGAGTGCGAAAAAAACCTGAGTAAGCACCTGGGTCGGGGCGTGAAGATCGTCAATGGCAAGCGCAAGGGTCGCTTTGAGTTGGAATTCTACGGCGAAGAGGACTTGCAGAAGCTGCTCGATGCCCTGATGAAGCTGGAAAAATAAAGGAACAGCCAATCATAGAGCAGGGTCATACCCCGGCCCGTCG
>CAMGCA010000099.1 GCA_946011705.1 uncultured Clostridia bacterium
CAGAACTCCATTACCATGAGGCCCAATCCCAAGATATATTCTCACATTCTTTCGACTCCTTTCTGCCGCCGCGTTCCGCGGCGGCAAAAAGGAGTCGAAAGAATGTCAGAATATATCTTGGAAATGAACCACATTGTCAAGGAGTTCTCCGGGTTCAGAGCGCTGGATGATGTCAATCTGAAGGTTAAAAAGGGCGAGATCATGGCAATCTGCGGCGAAAACGGCGCGGGCAAGTCCACCCTGATGAACGTTCTGTCCGGTACCTACCCCTATGGCAGCTACTCCGGCGACATCGTTTACAATGGCGAAGTCTGCAAGTTCCGCAATCTGCGCGACAGTGAGGCCAAGGGCATCGTTATCATCCATCAGGAGCTGGCCCTCAGTCCCTACCTGTCCATCGCCGAGAACGTGTTCCTGGGCAACGAGCGCAAGAAGGTCAATGGCGTCATCGACTGGACCGAGACCCGCAAACAGGCTCAGGAACTGCTGGCCCGGGTAGGCATGGAGAACGAGAACGTCAACGTTCCCGTAAACACCCTGGGTGTGGGCAAACAGCAGCTCATCGAAATCGCCAAGGCCCTCGGCAAGAAGTGTGACCTGCTGATTCTGGACGAGCCCACCGCCGCCCTGAATGACCGGGAATCCGCCCAGCTGCTGGAGCTGATGCTGCAGCTGAAGGCTCAGGGCATCACCTGCATCATCATCTCCCACAAGCTCAACGAGATCAGCTACGTTGCCGATGCTATCACCATCATCCGCGACGGCAAGTCCATCGAGACTCTGGAAAAGGGCAAGGACGACTTCTCCGAGGAGCGGATCATCAAGGGCATGGTGGGCCGCGAGCTGACCAACCGCTACCCCAAGCGGGAGGACTGCCCCATCGGCGACGTGATCTTTGAGGTCAGGAACTGGAACGTCTTCCATCCCGATGACGCCAACCGTCAGATGCTGAAGGATATCAACCTCCAGGTCCGGGCCGGTGAGGTCGTGGGTCTGGCGGGTCTGATGGGCGCTGGCCGTACGGAGCTTGCCATGAGCCTCTTCGGCCGCAGCTATGGTCAGAAGATCACCGGTGACATTTTCATCAAGGGCGAGAAGGTGGACCTGAAGGACGTCCGCACCGCCATCAAGCACCGGATGGCCTATGTGTCCGAGGACCGGAAGACCTACGGTCTGGTGCTGATTGACAGCATCAAGTTCAACATGACCCTGTCCGCTCTGCGGGAGTTCTTCTCCAAGAACGGCATTGTTGACCACAATCTGGAGAAGGTTCGTTCCGAGGAATACCGCACCAAGATCAACGTGAAAACCAACACCATCGACCAGACCGTCGGCTCCCTGTCCGGCGGCAACCAGCAGAAGGTGGTTCTGGCAAAGTGGATGCTTACCGAGCCTGACGTGCTGATTCTGGACGAGCCCACCCGTGGTATCGATGTCGGCGCCAAGTACGAAATCTACTGCGTCATCAACGAGCTGGCCAAGGCCGGCAAGGCAGTTATCGTTATTTCCTCTGAAATGCCCGAGATCATCGGCACCTGCGACCGCACCTATGTGATTAACGAAGGTGAGATCGCCGGCGAGCTGAAGGGCGACGAGATCACCCAGGAGGCCATCATGGGCTGCATCATGGCCCACAACAGAAAGGAAGAGGTAGAAGCATGAGCAACAAGACCAGCAAAAAGGCAACCCTGAACATGAGACAGTACGGCATGATGATCATGCTGATTGTCGTTTACGTTTTCTTCGCGATTCTGACCGGGGGCAAGAACCTGACCCCCATGAACATCAACAACCTGATCATGCAGAACGGCTACGTGGTCATCCTGGCCGTCGGTATGCTGCTGTGTGTTCTGACCGGTAACGTCGACCTGGGTGTCGGCTCCGTGGTCGCTACCTGCGGCGCTGTTGCCGGTACCCTGATCGTTGACTTCGGCGTCAGCACCCCTCTGGCCATGCTGGCCGCTCTGGCTGTGGGCGCTGCCTTCGGCGTGTTCGTCGGCTTCTTCGTCTCCGAGCTGGAGATCCCCCCCTTCATCGTCACCCTGGCTACCATGCTGATGGGCCGTGGCCTGTGCTACGTCATCCTGAAGGCCCAGACCAAGGGCCCCCTGCCCGCCAGCTACAACTGGATCGGCACCGGCTTCCTGCCCACCATCCCCGTGGGCGGCGTTGACCTGATCTGCCTGGTCGTTGCCGCTGTCATCTCCGTCCTCATCGTTCTGGGCGAGATGACGGCTGTCGCACCCGCCACGCAGCCCGGACTGCCGGTGGCTCCCGCCTGGCAGCTCATCGTCAAGGACGCCGTCATTATCGGCATCGTCTGGTTCTTCTTCTGGAAGCTGGCCAACTACAACGGCATCCCCGTGGTTCTGGTTCTGATGGCCATTCTGGTGGGTATCTACCACTTCATCACCACCAACACCGTCGCCGGCCGTCAGGTCTACGCCATGGGCGGCAACGCCAAGGCTGCCCGGCTGTCCGGTATCAACACCAAGAAGGTCTTCTTCTGGGTCTACGCCAACATGGGCCTTCTGGCCGCTGTTGCCGGTATCGTCCTGTCCGCCCGTAACCAGTCCGCTACCCCCAAGGCCGGTGACTCCTTCGAAATGGACGCCATCGCTTCCTGCTACATCGGCGGCGCTGCTACCTCCGGCGGCGTGGGCACCATCATCGGCGCGGTTGTCGGTGCCTTCATCATGGGCATCCTGAACAATGGTATGTCCCTGGCCGGCTACGACACCAACATCCAGAAGATCGTCAAGGGTATGGTGCTGCTGGGCGCCGTTACCGTTGACCTGGTCAGCAAGCGCAAGAAGGGCTGATCCTAAGCATCTCAACCCGGAATGGCCCCGCCATTCCGGGTTCCATAAAAAAGGAAGGTATTCTTATGAATGGAACCGGCAAACCATCCCAGATCTCCCTGATTCTGCGGCTTCTGGGCGGCGGTTATCTACTGTATCTGGCGTGGAGCCTGCTGAGCACCGCAGGCGGAAATACCGTTTACATTCTGATGGCTGTGTTTTTCGCGCTGGTGGGCACGGTGCTTGTGCTGCATACTCTGCTGAAAATCAGTCGCGGTGAATACACCGGGCCGACTCCCCCCGCTGACGGGGAATCTGAATTGAATGAGGATGAATCCCATGATGAATGAAACTGTTCTGGGTCTTGAGCTGGGCTCCACCCGTATCAAGGCCGTCGCCATCGACGCAAACCATAATCCTGTGTCCTCCGGCGATTACACCTGGAAAAGCTCCTTTGTGGACGGTATCTGGACCTACTCCCTGGACGAGGTCTGGAAGGGCCTGAAAACCGCCATTTCCGGTGTTGCAAACCGGGAAAGCGTAGCCGCCATGGGCGTTTCCGCCATGATGCACGGCTACCTGGCCTTTGATGAAAACTGGAACCTGCTGGTGCCCTTCCGCACCTGGCAGAACACCATCACTGCTGACGCCGCTGCCCAGCTGACGGAAAGCTTCGGCTTCAATATCCCCCAGCGGTGGTCCATCGCCCACCTGTATCAGGCCGTTCTGAATAACGAGCCCCACCTCCCCCAGATCCGCCACATCACCACCCTGCCTCGCTACGTCCAAAATATGCTCACCGGCGACACCGCCCAGGGCATCGGCGAAGCTACCGGAATCTACCCCAGCGACAGCGACAAAAACAGCTACGATGAAACCATGCTGGCGAAAATCGAGGAGCTGCTGGCCCCCCGGAACCTGCCCTGGACCGTCCGGGAGGTGCTGCCTGCGGTATTGGTTGCCGGTGAAAACGCCGGTACTCTGACCGCCGAGGGCGCTGCCAGACTGGATAACCTGCTGCCCGCGGGCATTCCCGTGGCGCCTCCTGAGGGCGATGCCGGCACCGGTATGACCGCCACCAACGCCGTAGCCCCCAGAACCGGCAACGTTTCTGCTGGCACCTCCATCTTCTCCATGGTGGTTCTGGAAAAGAACCTGAGCAAGGTCTACGAGGAAATCGACATGGTCACCAGCCCCACCGGTAAGCCCGTGGCCATGGTCCACTGCAACAACTGTACCAACGACACCAATGCCTGGGTGGGCGTTCTCAAGGAGACTGCGGCCCTGTTTGGCGCCACCCCGTCCACCGGCGAGCTGTACACCAAGCTGTACCAGCATACCCTGGAGGGTGATCCCGACTGCGGCGGCGTGCTGGTGTGCAACTACATGGCAGGCGAGGGCGTGACTCACATGGACGCCGGCCGTCCGTTGGTTGCCCGCCGTCCCGATTCCGCCTTTACCCTTGCCAACTTCTTCCGCGCCCAGCTCTATTCCACCATGGCCACCCTGAAAATTGGCATGGACATTCTGGCAGAGGAGCACGTCGCCATCGACAGCCTCACCGGTCACGGCGGCTTGTTCAAGACCCCCGTTGTGGGCCAGAAGTATATGGCTGCCGCCTGCAACGCCCCCGTGACCTGCATGGAGACCGCCGGTGAAGGCGGCCCCTACGGCATGGCTCTGCTGGCCTCCTTCATGCTGCGCAAAGAAGCTGGCGAAACTCTCGAAAGCTACCTGAACACCAGGGTCTACGCCGGTGTGAAGGGCAGCACCGTGGCTCCCGACGCCGCGGATGTGGAAGGCTTCAATCAGTACCTCAAACAGTACCGCGGTCTGCTGAACGTGGAACGCGAGGCTGTCAATTCAATCTAATTATAAGGAGACATGATTCATATGAAATACACTTTCTGGTTCGTGGTCGGCTCTCAGTTCCTGTACGGCCCCGAAGTTCTGGACACCGTCGCAAAGCGCGCCGAGGAAATGGCCGCCAAGCTCAGCCAGGTTCTGCCCTACCCCCTCATCTACAAGGTCACCGCCAAGACCAACAAGGAAATCGCTGACGTTGTCAAGGAAGCCAACTACGACGATTCCTGCGCCGGTATCATCACCTGGTGCCACACCTTCTCTCCCTCCAAGATGTGGATCAACGGCCTCGTGAACCTGCAGAAGCCCTACTGCCACCTGGCCACCCAGTACAACAAGGAGATCCCCAACGAGGAGATCGACATGGACTTCATGAACCTGAACCAGGCCGCCCACGGCGACCGGGAGCACGGCTTCATCGCTGCCCGGCTGAGAATGCCCCGGAAGGTGGTTGCCGGTTACTGGCAGGATGCCAAGGTTCAGAAGCGTCTGGGCGACTGGATGAAGGCCGCCGTGGGCGTTGCCGTGTCCAAGACCATGAAGGTCATGCGCTTCGGCGACAATATGCGGGAAGTGGCCGTCACCGAGGGCGACAAGGTGGAAGTCCAGGCCAAGCTGGGTTGGCAGGTCAACACCTGGCCCGTGGGCAAGCTGGTTGACACCATGAACGCCGTCACCGAGGCCGAGGTGGACGAGATGATGGCCCGCTACACATCCCTCTACGACATGGCCACCGATGACATTGAAACCGTCCGCTATCAGGCCCGCGAGGAGGTTGCCATCAAGAAGATGATGGATGCCGAAGGCTGCAAGGCCTTCTCCAACACCTTCCAGGACCTGTACGGCATGAAGCAGCTGCCCGGTATCGCCTCTCAGGATCTGATGGCCCAGGGCTACGGCTACGGCGGCGAGGGCGACTGGAAGGTCTCCGCCATGACCGCCATCATGAAGGCCATGGGTGAAAACGGCAACGGCGCTTCCGCTTTCATGGAGGACTACACCTATCACCTCGTTGAGGGTCAGGAATACTCTCTTGGCGCCCATATGCTGGAGGTCTGCCCCAGTCTCGCCGCTGCCAAGCCCCGGATCGAGGTGCATCCTCTGGGCATTGGCGACCGGGAAGACCCCGCCCGTCTGGTGTTCGAGGGCAAGGAAGGCGACGGTATCGTGGCATCCCTCATCGACATGGGCGGTCGTCTGCGCCTGATCGTGCAGGACATCCACTGCGTCAAGCCCATCATGCCCATGCCCAACCTGCCCGTAGCCCGGGTCATGTGGAAGGCGGAACCCAACCTGACCGATGGCGTGGAGTGCTGGATCACCGCCGGCGGCGCTCACCACAGCGTGCTGAGCTACGACGTCACCGCCGAGCAGATGCGCGACTGGGCCCGGATGATGGACATTGAGTTCGTCCACATCACCAAGGACACCACCCAGGAGGCTCTGGAGAAGGAGCTGTTCCTGAACGACCTGGCCTGGAAACTGAAATAAGGCCGCTGGGCGGCCATCCAATATGTGTCCGGCTGATCTATCATCGCCGCACCATTGGGTACTGCTCGATATCGTTCTATTGTACTGTGGGGGAGGGTCAATGACCCTCCCTTCCGCAAAGAAGGAGAATATTATGCTTGAAGAACTGAAAAAAAAGGTTTACGAAGCCAACATGGAGCTGCCCCGCCGGAATCTGGTTACCTACACCTGGGGCAACGTCTCCGGCATTGACCGGGAAAAGGGCCTGGTGGTCATTAAGCCCAGCGGCGTGGAGTATGAGGAGCTGACTCCCGATATGCTGGTGGTGCTGGATCTGGACGGCAACATTGTGGAGGGCGACCTGAACCCCAGCAGCGACACCAAGACCCACATTGAGCTGTACAAGGCCTTCCCCCAGCTGGGCGGCATCGTCCACACCCACAGCCCCTACGCCGTTGCCTGGGCACAGGCCGGCCGGGATATCCCCTGCTACGGCACCACCCACGCCGACTACTTCTACGGCCCCATTCCCTGCGCCCGTCACCTGACTCAGGCGGAGCTGGACGAGGATTACGAAAAGGGCACCGGCACCGTCATCATCGAGACCTTCCGGGATCGGAACATCGACCCGAAAGCGGTTCCCGCCGTGATCTGCCACAGCCATGGCCCCTTCACCTGGGGCAAGGATCCGGCCCAGGCCGTCTATCACGCGGTTGTTTTGGAGGAAGTGGCCAAAATGGCCATTTTCACCCGTCAGGTCTGCCCCGACGCGGCTCCCGCGCCCCAGCGGATTCAGGACAAGCACTACCTGCGCAAGCACGGCCCCAACGCGTATTACGGCCAGAAAAAGTAACGGGTCGGCTGCGTTTTTCGCAGCGATGCCGTTAACCGCAAGACCCCAGTAACAAGAGAATAATCAGCGACACAATAAAAAAACAAAAATATAT
>CAMGCA010000100.1 GCA_946011705.1 uncultured Clostridia bacterium
GGTGGGTGCGTGGTGCGGTGGTGTGGTTGGGGGGTTCTGGCGGTGTTTGTTGGGGCGGCGGGGGGTGTTGGCGCCGATGAGGGTGCCCATATACTCATCGGGCACGGTGACGGAAACCTTCATGATAGGCTCCAGAATGACGGGGTTTGCCTTCCGGCAGGCCTCCTTGAAGGCCATGGAACCGGCGATCTTAAATGCCATTTCGGAGGAGTCGACTTCATGGTAGGAGCCGTCGAACAGGGTGACCTTCACGTCCACAACGGGGTAGCCGGCCAGAACACCGGCCTCCATTGCGCCCTGAATACCGGCGTCAACAGCGGGGATATACTCCTTGGGGATGGCGCCGCCCACGACGGCGTTGATGAACTCGTAACCCTTGCCGGGCTCGTTGGGCTCCACACGGATCTTGACGTGACCGTACTGGCCCTTACCGCCGGACTGACGGGCATACTTGGTTTCCTGCTCAACGCTCTTGCGGATGGTCTCCTTGTAGGAAACCTGAGGAGCGCCTACGTTGGCCTCGACCTTGAACTCACGCAGCAGACGATCAACAATGATCTCCAGGTGCAGCTCGCCCATGCCGGCGATGATGGTCTGACCGGTTTCCTTGTTGGTGTAGGTGCGGAAGGTGGGGTCTTCTTCAGCCAGCTTGGACAGGGCAATGCCCATCTTCTCCTGACCGGCCTTGGTCTTGGGCTCGATGGCGACCTCGATAACAGGTTCGGGGAACACCATGGACTCCAGAATGATGGGATGGTTCTCATCGCAGAAGGTATCACCGGTGGTGGTGTTCTTCACGCCCACGACAGCGGCGATATCGCCGGCGTAGACCATGTCGATATCTTCCCGGTGGTTGGCGTGCATCTGCAGGATACGGCCCATACGCTCCTTGGTGTTCTTGGTGCAGTTCAGCACGGAACTGCCCTTCTCCAGGGTACCGGAGTACACACGGAAATAGCACAGCTTGCCGACGTAGGGGTCGGTAGCGATCTTGAAGGCCAGAGCGGAGAAGGGAGCCTCGTCGGAAGCGGGACGGAAGTCCTCTTCCTCGGTCTCGGGGTTGACGCCCTTGATGCCCTTCTTGTCCAGGGGGCTGGGCATATAGTCAACCACCGCGTCCAGCAGCTCCTGAACGCCCTTGTTCTTGTAAGAGGTGCCGCAGACCACGGGCACCATCTCGTTGGCGATGGTAGCGCGGCGGATGCAGGCCTTGATCATGTCGATGGGGACTTCCTCGCCCTCCAGATACATCATGGCGATGTCGTCATCCAGGCAGGAAACGGCGTCCATCAGCTTCTCGTGGTACTCGTTGCAGATGTCCACCATATCCTCGGGGATGTCCTCGGTGCGCACGTCCTTGCCCAGCTCATCATAGAAGACGTTGGCCTTCATGGTGATCAGATCCACATTGCCCTTGAAGAAGGACTCGGAACCGATGGGCAGCTGGATGGGCACCGCGTTGCACTTCAGACGCTCGTCGATCATGGTCAGAACCCGGTAGAAGTCGGCGCCCATGATGTCCATCTTGTTGACGTAGATCATGCGGGGCACCTTGTACTCGTCGGCCTGACGCCAGACGGTCTCGGTCTGGGGTTCCACGCCGCCCTTGGCGCACAGAACGGTGACAGCGCCGTCCAGAACACGCAGGGAGCGCTCCACCTCCACGGTGAAGTCCACGTGGCCCGGGGTGTCGATGATGTTCAGGCGGCAGCCCTTCCAGAAACAGGTGGTAGCGGCGGAGGTGATGGTAATACCACGCTCCTGCTCCTGAGCCATCCAGTCCATGGTGGCGGAGCCGTCATGGGTCTCACCGATCTTGTAGTTCTTACCTGTGTAGAACAGAATACGCTCGGTGGTAGTGGTTTTACCGGCATCGATGTGAGCCATGATGCCGAAGTTTCTGGTATTCTCCAGAGAATACTGTCTAGGCATTGGGTTTCTCCTTTATTACCAGCGGAAGTGGGCGAAGGCCTTGTTGGCTTCGGCCATCTTGTGGACGTCCTCGCGCTTCTTCACGGACGCGCCGGTGCCGTTGGCAGCGTCCATGATCTCAGCGGCCAGCCGCTCCTTCATGGTGTTCTCGCTGCGGCTGCGGCTGTACAGGGTGATCCACCGCAGACCCAGGGTCTGACGACGGTCGGGGCGGACTTCGATGGGCACCTGATAGGTGGCGCCGCCCACACGGCGAGCCTTCAGCTCCACAGCGGGCATGATGTTTTCCATGGCCTGCTGGAAGACTTCCAGACCGTTCTTGCCGGTCTTGTTCTCGACGATTTCGAAAGCACCATAGACGACCTTCTGGGCAACGCCCTTCTTGCCGTCCAGCATGATGCTGTTAACGAGCTTGGTAACCAGAACGGAATTGTAATTGGGATCCGGAAGGACCTCTCTCTTGGGAACATTACCTCTTCTGGGCACTTTGCTTCCCTCCTTCATAATATAATGATTTCATCGGTACTCGAAAGCGTTACTTTCGTGGTGCCTGGCCAGAGGTTTATACTATATATAAAACCATCTTGGCAAGGCGATGCCTTGCGAAAGGGCATGAAAAAAGTCAAATTTGGGTGACAGGCAGGAAATTACTTCTTCTTGCCGGCCTTGGGACGCTTGGCGCCGTACTTGGAACGGGACTGCATACGGTTCTGCACGCCCTGAGTATCCAGAGTGCCGCGGATGATGTGGTAACGCACACCGGGCAGGTCCTTGACACGGCCGCCACGAATCAGCACCACAGAGTGCTCCTGCAGGTTGTGGCCAACACCGGGAATGTAAGCGGAAACTTCCATACCATTGGTCAGACGCACACGGGCGATCTTACGCAGAGCAGAGTTAGGCTTCTTGGGGGTGGTGGTACGCACAGCAGTGCACACGCCGCGCTTCTGAGGGGAGGGCAGGCTGGTTGCCTTGTTCTCCAGAGTGTTCAGACCTCTCTGCAGAGCGGGAGCGGTGGACTTGTAGCTGACCTGCTGACGACCGGAACGAACCAGCTGATTAAAAGTAGGCATTTGTTTTCTCCTTTCTTTGGTTCTCGCCTTTTGGGCGGGTTATCTATTCTACGGAAAAATCCGGTAGAATCAATTGAGGACGGCCGCAGCCGCCGCGCCCACCTCGATGCCGCAGGCGCTGCCCAAGGCTTCCATGCTGGAAACCCAGGTAATCTGGATCTGATTGTCCGCGCAAAGCTCCGCCAAGGGTTGGGTCAGTGCGGGATCGGCGTTCTCCGCCAGATAAACACACCGGACGTTCCCTGCGCGAACAGCTTTTTTCAGCTGCTTGGCGCCAACCGCCAGGCTCAGCCGGGACAGGTCGGGAAGATCTCTCCGATCCGGTATTTTATGCTTCTTCTTCATATCCATACGAATTTATATTATACGCACTTTCCGAAAAAAGTCAACAAAATTGTAGGAAAATTTTTTGTGATAATGCTGTATCCGGGTATCGTTTTCGCTTTGTCCACAATAGAAAGACCGCTGCCCGTGAGCTGCGGGCGGCCAGTGGCTGCGGACAGTGCGTCACGAACCCCGGCAGTTTTCGAAACACCTTTGGGCATTGCTCGGTATCGTTACCAAGTCGTGTACCGTTGATAGGCGTAAGACCGCTGCCCGTGAGCAGCGGTCTTTTTCAGGAATCGCCATAAACCTCGGCGAAATACGCCTCGTAATCGAAGGCTGTGTAAAAATCCTTTACACCCTGCCAATAGGCGGCGCTGTTTTCCTTCGTCAGCTCGTGATCACCCATCGCCATATCCCGGAGGATCTTTGTGTTGATCTCAGCGGAATAATGGGCCCAGTCGGAGTAATTATCCAAATCCGTTACGACGTCATAGTCGTCAAAGAAGGAATACAGCCGGATATTATCGCATTGCAGCAGGGTTTCGCAGGCTGCCTCGCAATAGCGGATGTACAGCTCTATGGAATTTTCCGCCCTTAGCCGCTCCCACCAGCAGACACTGTAGGGCGGAATAAAGCAGTAGAATTCGATATCCGGATTATCCCGGGCGGTCTGCACATAATTCTGCTCCATGCTGTCCCGGACGGTTTTCAGAACCGCTTCCTCCTCCCCTTCCCTGCCGGGCAGGTCGATGGAACTCAGTCCCCGCTGGCGCACAATCTCCGGGCTGTGTTCCATGGCGTCATCCCAGAACTGGTAGGTATCGAAATCCATGGAGGGCAGGCCCTGAGCGGTACGCCGCAGCGTATCCGCCGTGGCTTCCAGCAGAATCTCCTTGTTGAGGACATACTGCACATCGTTGAAGGGGTTTTCATCATACAGGTACTCCGGAAGGGTGATATCCGTGCGCATGGCGTCCTTATCCTCATAGAGCATTCCGCCGCTGACATCCCGCACCACCAGCCGGATATCCGGATTGCGGGCAATGGCCCGGCGCACCTGCATATCCACTTCCTTAAACTTGGAGCCGTTCAGGGGCACCTTTACGGCATTTACGTCAAACAGGTCGTTCAGTTCGGAAACCCGAAAGTTCTCCGTCATGGAATTGCCGGTAATCATGGCGTCATAGGAAAAATTCCGGATAATTCCGTCATTTTGATACCGTTCGTTTCCATCGGGATAGGACAGCCCCGCCAGGGGGCCGTGATAGTGGAAATAGGGATCCACCACCGCGGTCAGTCCGCCCAGCAGAATCAGCAGAACCGCGGTTGTCACCAGAAAGCCGATGCCCCACTTTTTTTCTGACTGCATAGGCTCCCTCCTTTAGAAGTTGAAATACAAAAAGGAACTGATGCCGGAGAAGGACAGGATACACCACACCAGCAAAATCGCCGTCAGGAGCATACTGGCGTTTCCGAATTTCAGTTTTCCCGCAATGTCATAGGCATTTTCCCGGCGGGTGGACATCCACAGAGCCGCCCCGTAAAACGCCGCTCCCACCAGCTTGGGCAGGATGGACGGAACGTCCATGTTCAGTCCGTATCGGAACAGTGCCGTCATTTCCGGCAGTTCAAAGGCTGCGGTCAGTCCGCTGACAGTGGCTTTGCCCGCCGTGAGCCTTCCAAGGAACACAGCCGCGTCCGTCAGGGTCTCCGCCCGGAAGATGACCCAGGTCAGATTCAGAATCAGAAAGGTGCCGCACCAGCGAAGAAACCCGGGAATCCTTTCCAGCCGGTTTCCCAGCAGCCTCTCCAGCACCATACAAGCGCCGTGAATACCGCCCCAGACCACAAAATTCCAGGACGCCCCGTGCCACAGGCCGCTGCACAGAAACACAATCATTACGTTCAGGCAGGTTCGGGCCGTTCCCCTTCGGCTGCCCCCCAGGGGGATGTACAGATAGCGGGTAAAGAACCGGGTCAGGGTCTTGTGCCACCGCTTCCAGAATTCGGAAATGGACAGGGCGCGGTAGGGCTTGTCGAAATTGGCGGGGAGTTCAAAATTCATCATTTTTCCCAGTCCCAGCGCCATGTCACAGTAGCCGCTGAAGTCGAAATAAATCTGGAGGGTATAGGCCAGCATGACCAAAGCCGCGCTGACCGTGCCCAGTCCGGAGATATCCCCGAAGCCCCAGTCCGCCGCCTTGCCGAAGGTGTCGGCAATCAGCACCTTTTTCGTCAGGCGGAGTGTAAATAGGAACATACCCGGCGAGAAATTCTCCCATTGAAAGCGTTTCCGGTCCTCCTCCAGAAATTGGGGAATCAACTCATCATGGGTCACAATGGGGCCTGCGATGAGCTGCGGAAAATAGGCAACATAGGCAGCATATTGCAGGAAGCTGTAGTTACCCGTCTGCCCCCGGTAGGCGTCAATCACATAGGATACCTGCTGGAAGGTAAAGAAGCTGATGCCCAGGGGCAGCACAATGTGCTTCAGTGGGATTTGAGCCGCGAACAGAACGTTGACGTTGCCGATAAAAAAGTCGAAATATTTGTAGGAGAACCGGATTCCGAAATTCACCAGCAGGGCCGCCGCCAGTTCCGCCTTCCGTGCCCCCTGCCGGTCCGTCATCCGCATCAGTCGGGTAATGCCGTAATTGAGCAGGATGGACGTGACGATAATCGCCAGATAGCTGGGGTTAAAGTAGCCGTAAAACCACAGGGACATTCCCAGCAGAAACGCCATCGCCAGAGAATACCGGTGAAAGCGGTTCAGGCCAAAGTAGCCAATCAGGCAAAGGGGCAGGAACAGAAGGATAAAAATATAGGAATTAAAGAGCAAATCGCCCTCTCCTCTCTGTAAAAAGAGTGACCGTCATCACTGGCGGTCACTCAAAAAGCATCAATTCAGCGCGTTCTCGAGCACTTCCTCGGGAATCCGAGCCTCAGGGGTAGCGCCGGGCTGATAATCCCGGTAGGCCATCAGGCCGGAACCGGCAGGAATCAGCTTACCGATCAGCACGTTCTCCTTCAGACCCACCAGATGGTCCACCTTGCCCTTGATGGCGGCATCGGTCAGAACCTTGGTGGTCTCCTGGAAGGACGCGGCGGAAAGGAAGGAGTCGGTAGCTAGGGCAGCCTTGGTGATGCCCAGCAGGATGGCCGTGGACTCAGCCTTGCGAAGCTCGGTCTCACCGGCGTCAATCCGGGCCTGAATGGCGGCGTTGGCATCCTCAAACTCGAAGATATCCACGGTGCTGCCGGACAGCAGATCGGTGTCGCCGGGCTCCTCGATACGCACCTTGCGCATCATCTGACGGATGATGACCTCGATGTGCTTATCGTTGATTTCAACGCCCTGCTGGCGGTACACCGCCTGGACGGACTGCACCAGATAATCCTGCACAGCCTCCACGCCGGAGATACGCAGCACGTCCTGGGGATACAGGGCGCCGTCGGTGATGGGCTGGCCCTTTTCCACGACCTTGCCGTGGGTAACCTTCAGGCCAACGGAGTAGGGCACCTGATAGACCTTAACCTCGCCGTCCTCGGCGGTAATGGTGATATTACGCAGAGCGGTACGGTGGGTGTCGTCGATGCTGACAACGCCGGTAATCTCGGAGATCTGAGCCATCTTCTTGGGCCGACGGGCCTCGAACAGCTCCTCGACACGGGGAAGACCCGGGGTGATGTCGTCACCGGCAACGCCGCCG
>CAMGCA010000101.1 GCA_946011705.1 uncultured Clostridia bacterium
AGGATTAATAGAGCAACGTACATATCCAGTCACTCCACTGCTGTCTCTGGCATAGACAACATCAACCCAGTTGTCATCCGCCATTGCGAACACGGGCACAGCGGAGACCAGCAGCATGATGGCCAGAGCCATGCAAAGCAGCTTCTTCATTGTGTGTTTCATTTTTACTAACCTCCTAATGAAATTGGTTACTTTTTTAGAAATCTTGCCGCCGGGGCCTCATGGGTATGGGCGTTCCTTTGGCATCTCTTTCATGCCCAAATGATACCATAAGTGGTTTCACTTGTCAATAGGAAAATTACAAAAAATTACAAACTGATTTACATTTCTTAACAAATGATTTTCAGAATTCTCCCCGTTTTGTCAGATTTCTCCCGATTTCGACGCTTTTCTTTTGTTTTTACCCGGTATTTGTTACCCTGATTAACACTGCGTTAGGAAATTCTTAAGATTTTACAGGTTACAATTGATACCATTTCCCGGCACCCTCCGTAGGGGACGGCGTCCTCGTCGTCCCTTCGGCGCCGTTCCGTATTCGGCGGAGCGTCGGGGACGCCGCCCCCTACGACTTGTCATCCATTTCTGACTTGCGCGCATCATTCTTTTTCCTTGCTATTTTCTGTCGAATGCGCTAGAATGACAGGGTATGATTTATTAAAGAGAGGCGACGCACATGGTCAATGCGGCATTTGACAACAACAAATACTTACAGATGCAGTCTGAGCACATCCGGCAGCGGATTGCGCAGTTCGGCGGCAAGCTGTATCTGGAATTCGGCGGCAAGCTCTACGACGACAACCACGCATCCCGGGTGCTCCCCGGCTTCCAGCCGGACAGCAAGCTGCGGATGCTCCTGCAATTAAAGCAGCTGGACTCGATCGTCCTAGCCAGCACGGCAGAAGAGATCGAAACGAACAAGCTGAGGGGAGAATTGGGCATCACCTACGACCGGGACGTGATCCGGCTGATTGATGTGTTCCGGGGCTTCGGGCTGTATGTATCCAGCGTGGTGCTGACCCGCTATCACGGGCAGTCTCTTGCCAAGGCCTTCCAGTCCCGGCTGGAAGGGCTGGGCATTCGGGTGTATCACCACTACGAAATCGCCGGCTACCCCGCCGACACCGCCCACATTGTAAGCGAAGAGGGCTTCGGCAAGAACGACTACATTGAGACCACCCGGTCTCTGGTGGTGGTCACCGCCCCCGGCCCCGGCAGCGGCAAGCTGGCCACCTGCTTAAGCCAGCTCTACCACGAGCACGAGCGGGGCATCACCGCGGGCTACGCCAAATTTGAGACCTTCCCCATCTGGAACATCCCCCTGAACCACCCGGTGAATCTGGCCTACGAGGCGGCAACGGCAGACCTGAACGATGTGAACATGATCGACCCCTTTCATCTGGAGGCCTACGGCGTCACCACCGTCAACTACAACCGGGACGTGGAGGCTTTCCCCGTGCTGGTGGCGATTTTCGAGAAAATTCTGGGTCACTGCCCCTACAAGTCCCCCACGGACATGGGCGTGAACATGGCGGGCAACTGCATCGTAGACGACGAGGGCACCCGGGAGGCCTCCCGGCAGGAGATCATCCGCCGGTACTACGAGGCCCTGTGCGACCAGAAAAAGGGAAAAAACGTGGAGGACGCCCTGCGGAAGCTGGATCTGCTGATGAAAAAGGCCGGGGTTTCCCCTGCTGACCGCAAGGTTGTAGCGCCCGCCCTCCTGCGGGCCGAGGAGACTGGCTCCCCTGCCGCCGCCATGGAGCTGCCGGACGGAAGCATCGTCACCGGCAAGACCTCCGACCTGCTGGGCGCTTCCTCCGCGCTGCTGCTCAACGCCCTGAAAGCCCTGGGCGGGATGCCCAGTGACCTGCATCTCATCTCCCCTGTGGCTCTGGATCCCATTCAGCACCTGAAGGTTGACCATCTGGGCAACCGGAATCCCAGGCTCCACACCGATGAAACCCTCATCGCCCTGTCCATCAGCGCGGCGACCAATCCCATGGCGGAGCACGCCATGGAGCAGCTGGACAAGCTGCGCGGCTGCGAGGTGCACTCGTCTGTGATCCTGTCCTCTGTGGACGAAAGGACGTTTAAGCGGCTGGGTGTGAACCTGACCTGCGAGCCGCGGTATATGGGCTAGCGGGCCGGCAGTGCCGGCTGACAGTGCGTTACGGACGCTGGGCGCTCATCGTACATCCTTTGGGCCCCTCGACCGGCGGCCAGTGGCCGCTGACAATTCGTTATGGACGCTGGCAGTCATCGTGCATCCTTAGGGCCCCTCGAAGGGTACTGCGCAGCTATATTGTTCTTTAGCTGACTATGAAAACATGTCATTGCGAGCCAGTGCGCACACTGGCGTGGCAATCCGTACTCCTTTAGTACCGGGTACGTTATCGGAACGTGAAAAGGGAAACGGATTGCCACGTCGGGCTTCGCCCTTCTCGCAATGACACCTAAATCAACAATGTTCTTCTTTTCTCTAGTTTACGAAATCGTGTTTACAAAATAATCCACCGGCAAAAGCCGGTGGATTTCTTCATTCTCACAGATTTTTCAGCACTTCCAGCAGGAACTTCCAGACCCGCTCCGTGGAGGCAATTTCCAGACGCTCCCGGGTGGTGTGGATGTCCCGGATGTTGGGGCCGATGGACACGCAGTCCAAGCCCTCCAGCTTCTGGCTGAACAGGCCGCACTCCAGCCCCGCGTGGATGGCCTCCACCTTGGGTTCCTGGCCGAACAGATCCCGGTAGACCCGCACCATGGTGTCCCGCAGACGGGATTCCTTCCGGAATTCCCAGGCCGGATACTCGCCGTCCTGAGAATAGGTTCCGCCCAGCATATCCGCCAGGGCTTTCAACTGATCCAGAACCTCCTGCTTCTCCGCATTGACGCTGCTGCGCACAGAGAAGGTGGCGCTGAACCGGTCACCCAGCTTGGCGATTCCCAGATTCAGGCTGGTCTGCACCAGGCCCTCGATATCCGCGCTCCACTTCTGCACGCCGTTGGGGGCAGAGCACAAAAGACTGATCACCTTGGCGGTGGATTCCGTAGACAGGCTGTTTCCGCCCAGCGCGTCCACATCGAAGGCCTGCACCGTGGCATCCGGCTCGTCAAAATTTGCCCGGATTTCCTCCTGCAATGCCGCCGCGATGTCGTTGATGCGCTCCAAGTTGATGCCCATGGCCACCAGCGTTGCCTGACTGGAACGGGGAATGGCGTTATCCTTGGCGCCGCCGGACAGGGAGGTCAGACACAGGGGCATGATCTCCTGGATACGGCTCATGAACTGCCCCATGACTTTGTCGGCATTGGCCCGCTTCAGGTGGATGTCCGCGCCGGAGTGGCCGCCCTTCAGACCGTCCACCGTCAGGCGGATGCAGGGGCCGTAGACAGCCCGGCGTTCCACCGGCAGGGTGATGTAGGCGGTGCAGCCGCCGGCGCAGGATACGGTAAATACGCCCTCGGTCTCGGAGTCCAGATTGATCATGGTCCGGCCTTTGAGCTGGGACAGGTCGATGGCGTCAGCGCCCAGAAGGCCGATTTCTTCCTCCGTGGTCATAACCACTTCCAGCGGCGGGTGGGGAATGGTATTGTCCGCCAGCAGCGCCAGAGCCATGGCCGCGGCAATGCCGTCATCGCCGCCCAGTGTGGTGCCCCTGGCATAGACGCAGGTGCCGTCATGGGTCACGTCCAGGCCCTCGGCAGCCATGTCGATGGGACAGGCGGCCTCCTTCTCGCAGACCATGTCGATATGTCCCTGCAAAATCACAGGGTCATGATCTTCCATACCGCAGGTTCCCGGGGCAAAGAGGATGACGTTGTTCATTTCGTCCTGTATATAGGCAAGGCCATGGGCCTTGGCAAACCCGACAAGATAGTCGGAGATCATCTTTGTATTCCGGGAGCCGTGGGGGATGGTGCAAATCTCTTCAAAATAGCCAAACACTGCCCCGGGCTCCAGGCCAGCAAGCTTCTTTGCTTCCATAACAATCGCTCCTTTATATTCTTTGTGACGCCCCTATTTTACCACAGAGTCAGAAATAAATCTACCCAAATACGCAGAGCCATCGCCACGCCATTTTATGCGAACGTACAGTGTATTACTTTTTCAGTAGAAATTTTTTCAGTTTCTCCAGATCATTGTTGAGGATCAGGTCATCGTCCACTCCCAGCTTCTCCAGCAGGGCCATAGCAAGGTCGAAATTTCCGACAGCGGAGGGGTCATGGGCATCCGTATTGACGATGATGGGCACTCCCGCTTCCATGCACAGGGGCACCATGGCGGCGTAGTTTTTCTCACAGCCGGGACGCATGGCGGGCTTACGCAGAGAGCTGTTGTTGACCTCCAAGGCGGTTCCGGTGGCCTTTGCCCCGGCTACCAGCACGGGATAGTCCACGGGGTAGGTGTCGCTGTCCGGGTGGGAGATGAACTTTACCTCGGGATTTTCCATGCAGGAAATCACGTTGTCGGTGTTTTTCACCACGCCCGCGTCCTCGTAGCACAGGCCGTGGATGCCCGCCACCGCGTAGTCCAGGCAGTTTAAGTGCCGCTCGTCCAGATCCACGGTGCCGTCGTTCAGGATATTCACCTCGCTGCCATAGAGCATCTCCACGCCGTAGAGCACTCTGGGGGCGTCGATCAGGTTGCGGAAATAGATGGGCTGCACGGTTCCCGGAATTCCGGGGCCATGCTCGGTGACGCCGATAAGCTTCAGTCCCCGCTCCGAGGCGGCACAGGCCAACTCCCGAATGGTGCCGAAGGCGTGGCCGCTCATGACGGAGTGCATATGCAGGTCAGCAACAATGGGTTTCATATTCATCATCCTCCCTCAAAGGAAAAAGACCACGGAGATTCCTTCCGTGGTCTTATCTGTTTCAAATTACACCAGGCTCAGGGACAGGGTCAGCAGAACCCAGGCCAGAGCAATCCATTTGGTAGCGGAAGCCAGAACGGCATCCAGATTGCCCTTCTTATTCTTGCTCAGATAAGTCTCGGAAGCGCCGGTAAACGTGCTGGAAAGGCCAGCCTCCTTACCGGACTGCATCAGGACGACAACGATCAGCGCCAGAGAGCACAGGGCCTCCAGAATGATCAGAACAGTCTTCAGAATCTCCATTTTCAGTAACCTCCTTCCGCCTGTATTCGCGGAAAAGCGAATGGTATCCGGTGAAAACCACCAGGAATTTCATAATAGCCCGTATAGTATAGCATAAGGCAATGCAAATTTCAAGGGCCGAATCTCACTTTTTTGCTTATTTCTGCACCCAGTTACCGGTGGCAAGACAGTTCAGGTAGCTTTCAATGAAGGGATCCAGGGCTCCATCCATGACCGCGTTTACGTTGGAGGTCTCGCAGCCGGTGCGGGTGTCCTTCACCAGCGTGTAGGGCATGAACACATAGTTGCGGATCTGGCTGCCCCACTCGATCTTCTGCTGGACACCCTTGATATCCGCGATATTCGCCAGATGCTCCCGTTCCCGGATCTCCACCAGCTTAGAGCGCAGCATTTTCAGACAGGTCTCCTTGTTCTGGAACTGGCTCCGCTCGGTCTGGCAGGACACCACGATGCCCGTGGCCTTGTGAATCAGGCGGACGGCGGAGGAAGTCTTATTGATGTGCTGACCGCCGGCGCCGGAGGAACGATAAACCTGCATCTCATAGTCCTCGGGACGAATCTCAAAATCCTCGGACTCGTCAGCGATCTCGGGAATGACCTCGATGGCGGAGAAGGAGGTCTGACGGCGGGCATTGGAATCAAAGGGCGACACCCGAACCAGCCGGTGGACGCCGTTTTCACCTTTCAGGAAGCCATAGGCATTCTCGCCGATGACCATGATGGAAGCGGACTTGATACCGGCCTCGTCGCCTTCCTGATAGTCGAGGATCTGGTATTCAAAGCCGTGGCGCTCTGCCCAGCGGGTGTACATTCGGTAGAGCATCTGGCACCAGTCCTGGGCCTCTGTGCCGCCGGCGCCGGCCTGAAAGCTCATGATCGCGTTGTTTCTGTCATATTTGCCCGTGAGCAGTGTTTCCAGACGGCAGGATTCCATATCCTCTGCCAGGGTCTCGTAGCCCGTTTGCAGCTCCTCCAGCATGGAGTCGTCGTCCTCTTCCGCCGCCATTTCGCAGATGGTCATGAGATCGTCCCAGCTGGCAAGCATCTTCTCGTACCGTTCGATTTTCGTCTCCGTCTGCCGGGTCTTCACCACGATCTTCTGGCTCTTCTCGGGATCGTCCCAGAAGCCGGGGGCCTCCTGCATGGCGTGGAGCCGCTCCAGCTCATTTCGCAGGCCCTCCACATTCAGAGAGTCCGCCAGGCCCTCCAGCGCGGGGCGGCAGTCATTCAGTTTCTGCTTATATACATCAAATTCAATATTCATAGCCATACTCTCTCATTTCGTCAAATTACCGATTCCCAGTATACCAAAAAGTTCCGAAAATGCAAGTATTTTTTGTGATCAGTCAAAATAATCCGATAAATCAATCTGCCTGCAGGTGCGCTTGCACAGGGCCAGCAGTCTGGAGGTGGGCACAAAAAAGAGTTTTGCCAACCCCCGCCACAGGTAAACCGGCGGAAAGGTTCTCCCCTTCTCCCTCATGTAATCGCGCAGGCTGTCCTTAAGGGCTTGCAGAGACCTCTCCGTACTGCCCTCGTTGCCGGACAGATACCAGATCACGTCCAGGTAGTTTTCGTCAAAGGCTTCCCGCAAATCGGGAAGCGTGCCGAGAATTTTCTTCCGCCGCTTTGCCGCGCTGTCCAGACAGTCCAGCACCAGCCGCTCCGCCGATTCCGGAGAGCTCATGACGCTGGATGCGCGTTTGCGGTAGTTGTAGACAATCCGGTCCGCGCGCGCGACCTTCTTCGGCCGCAAAAAGCCCTGATAGGTGAAATATTCATCGTCGATTTTGTGGCCTTCCTCAAAGAATACGCCGTCAAAGATTTCCCGCCGGTACAGCTTGTTCCACACCAGCGCGCTGCTAAAATCCTGCGGGAACCGCAGACGGTACGCGTCGCCGTCCAGAATTTCGTCGGAATAC
>CAMGCA010000102.1 GCA_946011705.1 uncultured Clostridia bacterium
ACACCTGCTGTCTGTCCGGGATCGTGCCAACATTCTCCTGCTGGAACACATCACCGCCCGCTCCGGCGCGGATCGCATTCAAGGCTTCAAGGATACCATTGCGGGGCATGAGGGCTTTGTCATTCTGGGTTCCGGCGAATCGGATGGGCAAATTGAAAACGCCATGCCGGTGATGGAGCAGCTTCTGCGGCAGTATCCGGATGCCGATGTCCTGATGGCACTGAATGATCCCAGCGCCTTCGGCGGGCTGGCGGCGATTCAGGGAGCAGGCCTGTCGGAACGTTTCCTGGTATACAGTGTGGATGGCTCCCCGGAAGGAAAGGCCATGGTCAGCAGCGGCTTCCTCACGGCAACCTGCGCCCAGTTTCCCTCCCGGATTGCCGAGGAGGCGGTGAATCAGGCCTATGCCGCCATAGACGGCGGCTGCGAACGCAGTGAGATCATCGTCCCGGTGGAGCTGCTGACAGAGGAAAATGTGGACCAATATGGGATAGATGGGTGGCAGTAATGAAAACGGAACGAAATCTGACAAACCTTGCTGTGGCGATGTTTGTACTGAACTTATCGATTCTCTCCTTTTATTCGTTGATCTGTGTGACCACCACTTTTCGGATATGTGACAGCTTGAGCGCGCATGATTTTCTGACTTCCGTGCGGCAGATCCCCCGATATCCCTGGCAGATGCCGGTTCAATCCCTGGGCTTGTATGCCGTTCTGTGCGGGGTGAGTTTTTTCAAGCTTTTCCGCCCCATAGAGCATTTCCCCTTGCGGGTTTTTGTCTGCGCCGCGGAAATCGCCCTGTGCGCGGGAATCATCGTCTCTTTGAATTTCTATTACAGCGGTGTTGCCCTGCTGGTACTTGCCGACCTCGTTCACTATATGCGCAGCAATCGGATGCGGCTGTGTTTTATCGTCATACTCAGTCTGATGTTTGCCTTTGGCCGCTATGAGATTGTGGAACAATTCACAAACAGCATCGCCTTTGACGCCTACCTCGGATACTATAACCCCATGATCCAGAGCTGCTTTACCGGCTTGGAAAGTCTGATGGTCTGCCTGAACATTATTCTTTTTGTTCTCTATATGATTCTGCTGTTTACCGGCCAGAAGGAGGAAAACGCCCGTATTCGCAAGCTAAATGAACAGCTGAATCAGGCCAACGACCAGCTTCGGGACTATGCTGTAAACATGGAACGCATGACGCAGATGCGGGAACGAAACCGGCTGGCCCGGGAGATTCACGATACCCTGGGACATACCCTTACCGGCATCATCATGGGTGCAGACGCGGGACTGGCACTAATGGATGTTGCCCCGGAGGAATCCAGGAAACGGATACAGATCGTTGCCCAGTCCGCTCGTGACGGACTGACGGATGTGCGCCGCTCCATCAAAGCCCTGAGGCCTGACGCGTTGGAGCATTCCTCTCTTGCGGAGGCGCTGGAGGGGATGATCGAGAATTTTCGCCTCACCACATCCGCGCAAATTGCCTATGATCAGGAGGCAGGAACACTGAATCTGGACTCGGACGAAGAGGACGCGCTGTACCGGGCTGTGCAGGAGGGACTGACGAACGCCGTCCGTCATGGCAGGGCTGACCGCATTTCCGTCCGGGTCACGCGAACCGGGGATTTGGTTACGGTCAGCATCCGGGACAACGGCATCGGCTGCGCAAAGCTGGAGGAAGGCTTTGGGCTGCGCCACATGCGGGAACGGCTGAATATGCTGGGCGGCACCCTGTCCTATGGGAATCTGGATTCAGGTTCACAAAACGGATACACAGGCTTTTTCATTACTGTGGGCTTGCCCATCAGAAACAAAAAGGGGGAGTAATCTGTGATTAAGGTTTTGATTGTAGACGATCAGGAGCTATTTCGCGAGAGCTTAAAGGTGGTTCTGAGCGTCAGCGAACATATCCGGGTGACCGATGCGGTATCCGGTGTATCCCAAGCACTGAAAAGCGCGGAGCAGGAACGCCCGGATGTGGTTCTGATGGATATCCGGATGCCCGGTATGGACGGCGTGGAGGGAACCAGGTTGTTCAAAAAGCGGTGGCCGGATGTGAAGATCATTGTCCTCACCACCTTTGATGACGATGAGTACATATTTGGGGCGCTGAAGAACGGAGCCATCGGTTACCTGCTGAAGGGAAGCAGCATCTCCAAATTGTCTGAGAACATCCGAATTGCCTATGAGGACGGCGCAATCATCACGCCCACTGTGGCCACGAAGGTGATCCACCAGTTTTCGCACATGGCGCAGGGCACCTCCCGGCTCCAGGTGGACAAAGAAGCCGTCAAGGATATCAGCAGGAGCGAATGGCAGATCATTCAGACCGTGGGAAGCGGAATGTCCAACAAGGAGATTGCCCAGGAGCTTTCCCTGTCCGAGGGAACCATTCGCAACTCCATCAGCAACATCCTGTTCAAGCTGGGGCTGCGGGATCGTACACAGCTGGCAATCTGGGCCGTACAAACCGGGGCGGTGAATCGACCGCTATGAAAAAACGGCTTCTAAAACGAAATGCGGCGGCACTGCTGACCCTGATGCTGTGCCTTTTTCTGGCGGGGTGCGTTGGAAATCAGGAAACCGTACTCACCATCGGTGTGTATTCGGGTAGCTACTGGAATACACCCAATGGAAACAGCTATCAAATTTTGGACGATGTCATTACCTTATTTGAGCAATCACACCCCGGTGTGAAAGTAGAGTATGTCAGCGGCATTCCCGCAGGCGACTACAGCGAGTGGCTGGCAGAGCAAATTATGAAGGGAACAGAGCCGGATTTGTACTTTGTGCTCCCCGAAGATTTTGACCTTCTGGTCTCTTCCGGGGCACTGGCGGAATTAGATGAACGGATTGCCGGAGACCCGGAGGTTGATACGGCTGTCTATTACGAACCATGTCTGCGCTCAGGACAGTTCCAGGGCAGGCAGTATGCCCTGCCCCACGAGAGCGTTCCCACCATCATGTTCGTGAATAAGACGCTGTTGGAAACCAACGGCATAGACATACCGGGCAATGACTGGACCTGGGAAGATTTTTACAACATTTGCGCACAGATCACCCATGTGGATCTGCGCCAGTACGGCGTATATGGCTACTCCTGGCTCGACGCTATGTATTCCAACGGTGCAGCTCTGTTTTCGGAAGACGGGCGAAGCTGCTATCTGGCTGAGGAGAATGTCCAGCAGGCCATTCAATTTACAAAGCGGTTGGGGGAACTGAACGGTGGCTACAGTGTTTCCGTTCGGGACTTCGATTTGGGACGGGTAGCCTTCCGGCCCCTCCTTTACTCGGAGTACCGTGCCTACCAGCCCTATCCCTGGCGGGTGAAGAAATACTCTGCTTTTCAGTGGGACTGTGTCACCATGCCTGCGGGGCCTTCCGGCTCCAATGCTTCGGAACTGCGCACCATGATGCTGGGGATCAGCTCCCGCACCCGTCATGAGGATCTGGCTTGGGAATTATGTAAGCTTTTGTCCATAGACGAGAATGTGCAGCGGGAGCTTTACACCCATTCTCATGGCATTTCCCCACTCCCCGCTGTTGCGGAGGATCCGGAGCTGCTGCTTCAGATTCATCACGATATCCCCGAAGGCAGCGGCTTCTCTCCGGAAATGATTCACCGGATCATGAGCAGCGCGGTGGTTGTGCCCAAATTCGACGCATACGATCAGGCGATGATTATGGTGGAGAGCGCGATACAGGAGGCAGCCGGCAATCAGCTTGGGCAGAGCGGGATGCTCATTGCGCAGAGTGAAATCAATATCTTTCTGAACAAATCATAGCTTTGTTAACAAGGGCCTGCCCGGTTCCGGGCAGGCCCTTTCTCTGCGGTTTGCACAAAACATTCGGGTCGGATTTGCCAAATCCGATATACAATTTACAAATCCGGGGAAAACATGACAAATGTAATCTGTAATTTATGACAAATAACACTGTATATAATCTTAACATTTTGTATTATATAGACAGATACTTGTTGAGACCACAGAGCAAAAAGGGGGAGGCAGTGCGATCGGATGCGTACCTACTCTATCGTTTTCCTGGACATAGATGGGACCTTGCTGGACTCCCGGCATCAGGTTATGCCCTGCACCCTCAATCGTCTGCAATATCTGCACAGGCGAAATGTCCCCATCATCCTGTGCTCCGCGCGCCCACCCAGCGGTGTGAATCTGATAGCCAAACAGATAGGCCTGCACAGCCCGGTGGCCTGCTACAACGGCGGACTGGTTTACGACGAAAACAGCGCTATACTGCGGGATGTGGGAATCGACACCCAACTGGCGATGGAGTTTCAGCGGTTTGTCTCAGAACGGTTTCCTGAGTTGGTGGTAAGCGCCTATCTGTACGATGTCTGGCTGGCAGAAGATCCCCAGCACCCATTGATTCAGCAGGAGGCGGATATTTCCAAGTGTACCCCTCTGAAAAGCTCTCTGGAGAAGGCCGCAGATGCCGCGCCTCACATCCACAAGCTGCTGTGTATCGGTGACGCAATGCGTATCCGGGCTTTGCAGAATGAAATCCCACGGTATTTTCCCCAGCTGATGGCCCTTCGCTCGAAGGCCACTTATCTGGAGATTCTTTCCCCGGAAAGCACCAAGCGCAGCGCGGTGCAGGTGCTGCTGGCGCACTACGATTTGGGTGCGGAGGATGCAGTGGCATTCGGTGACAATGATGTGGATATCGATATGCTCCAATACTGCGGGCTGGGTATCGCTATGGGAAATGCCCCAAGGCAGGTAAAGGAAGCGGCAGATTATGTGACGGCTTCCAATGACGAGGAGGGTGTCTATATCGCGCTGCACGGTCTGCGCCTGAAAGCGCCTGGCACTGGCAAAAAGTCAGAGCAAGCGCGATGAGCATAGTCTTCCCTGGAATAGAGGAATAAAAGAGGAGGTTGCATATGGAAGATTCTATCATTCTCCAAATGCGGGAAATCGTCAAAGAGTTTCCGGGCGTTCGCGCACTGGACGGCGTAACGCTGGAAGTGCGGCGGGGTGAGATTCATTCGATCTGCGGCGAAAATGGCGCAGGAAAATCCACCCTGATGAAAGTATTGTCCGGTGTCTACCCATACGGTTCTTACGAGGGCCAGATTTTCTACATGGGAGAAGAGGCCAAGTTCAAAAACATCAAGGAATCGGAAAATGCCGGAATCGTCATCATCCATCAGGAGCTGACCATGATCCCTGAGCTTTCCATTACCGAGAATATCTTTATGGGCAATGAGATCGTAAAGCACGGCCTCATTGACTGGGAGGAAGCCCGTCGGCGGACCATGGACTTGATGGATCGTGTGGGTCTGAATCTGAACCCCAATACCCTGATCAAAAATCTGGGTGTGGGCCAGCAGCAGCTGGTGGAAATTGCGAAGGCATTGTCCAAGAATGTCAAGCTGCTGATTCTGGATGAGCCCACCTCCGCTCTGAATGAGGCGGATTCTGCCAATCTTCTGGAGCTGATGCGGGGCCTGAAGAGCAAGGGCATCACCTGTATCATGATCTCCCACAAACTCAATGAAATCGCGGCGATCTCCGATGCAGTTACGGTTATCCGCGACGGACGCACCGTCGAGACCTACCCCGTGGAAGCAGGTCATGTGGATGAGGACCGGATCATCAGTTCCATGGTAGGCCGCACGATCGAGAACCGCTATCCGCCCCATGAGTCCCACCCCGGTGAGATTATCTTTGAGGTATCCGACTGGTGTGTGGAGGATCCCAATGTCCCGGGCAGAATGGTCTGTAAAAACTCCAGTTTCCATGTCCGCGCCGGCGAGGTCGTGGGTTTTGCCGGCCTGATGGGCGCAGGACGGACAGAACTGATGCGCTCCATCTTCGGACATAATTATGGCATTTTCCACGGCGGTACCGTGAAAATGAAGGGCCGGGAGCTTTCTCTACCTTCCGTTTCCGCTGCCATTGAAGCAGGCATCGCCTATGTCCCCGAAGACCGGAAGAACTTAGGACTCAACCTGATTGATAATATCCGGATGACCATCGTATCAGCAAACCTGAAAGCGATTCTGAGAGGCAGGCTTCTGGATTTTGGCAAAGAGCGTCAAGCCGCAGAGCAGAGCCGTAACGCGCTCAGGATTAAGACGAATTCTGTCGATGCGGGCGTAACAACCCTGTCCGGCGGTAACCAGCAGAAAGTGGTGTTGGGCAAGTGGATGTTCGCCCAGCCGGAGGTTTTGATCCTGGATGAGCCTACCCGGGGCATCGATGTTGGTGCCAAGTACGAGATTTACCGCCTGATTCACGAGATGGCGGATCAGGGCAAGGCAGTGATTCTGGTCTCTTCGGAGCTGCCGGAACTGCTGGGTATGTCGGATCGTATCTATACCATCTGTGAAGGCAGCATCACAGGTGTGATAGACAGCAAAGATGCAAACCAGGAAAAGTTGATGCGGTTGATGACAACGACCTCTGACGTAAAAGCATAATGCGAGAAAGGATGGAATCGTCTTATGAACAAAATTAAAAAAGTGTTGGGAGACGACCTGCATAAATACACGATGGTAATCGCGTTGATTGCACTGATCGTTTTCTTCAATATTGCCTCGGGCGGAAAAATGATTACCCCCTCCAATTTCCAGAATCTTTTGTCTGGTAATGCGTACGTGCTGATTCTTGCCATCGGTATGCTGATGGTCATCGTCATCGGGCAGATTGACTTGTCCGTTGGTTCCGTTGCCGGTTTCTGCGGAATGGTCATGGCCATCGCATTCCAGAAATGGAATTTCCCCTGGTGGGCAGCGGTGCTGCTGGGCATGGGAATCGGTGTTCTGGTCGGCGCATGGAACGGCTTCTGGGTGGCAAAGATGGGCATTCCCGGTTTTATCACGACCCTGGGCAGCATGATGATTTTCCGCGGCGCTGTCATCTGGATTTCCCACTCTATCTCCGTCCCCGCTCCTTCGGAACTGAAATGGTTCGGCGCCGGTCACCTGCCTGAATGGGGCCCTGCCTTTACGGGAATGAACAACTCCACGCTGCTGCTGGGCATCTTCGCTTTCGCGT
>CAMGCA010000103.1 GCA_946011705.1 uncultured Clostridia bacterium
ACCCCACGGCAGGGGGATGCTCCAGCCGCAGCACGCCGGAGACCACCTCGTTCAGGGTGCCGTCCCCGCCCACGGCCACAATCACGTCATACTGCTCCCCCTCCCGGGCCGCAGTTTCCGCGGCGTCGCCGGCGCAGGTGGTGTTGTGGCTGGAGATGAGATAACCGGCCTGGGAGAGAATGGCCGCCGCGTCGAACAGCGGCCCCCGGGCCTGGCGGCGGCCGGCGGTGGACTGCGAGGGCTCCGTGCCCGGCCTCCTGCGCAGCGCTATCCAGCGGGCCAATCCGCAGATAGTCTACCGCTGTACCTTCCCCGGGGCGGATCACGGCATCAGCTTCTTGGTTGACCCAAACCGCTACCGGCATATCGTGAAGGAATTTTCCGAAAAAGTTTTGACATAAGGAGTGATTTCTATGGCAGTACGGTTAAATGAGGACAAGGAAATGGTGAAAACCATCCGGGACGGCCTGAAGCGCACCGGGGGCTACTGCCCCTGCCGCTTAGAGCGCAGCGAGGAGAACAAGTGCATCTGCAAGGAGTTCCGGGATCAGATCGCCGACCCGGAGTACCACGGCTTTTGCCACTGTATGCTCTATTATAAAGAGTAGGGGAGGACGTTTCTGCCCCGCTACCAATTTTTTGTCAATAATATGAAAAAAGTGTTGACAAACACAAAGCCCTGTGTTATTATATGGAAGCGCTGAGGGGAACCCCTTCAGAAAGCGAATATGGGCGAGTGGTGGAATTGGTAGACTCGCTAGATTCAGGTTCTAGTGTTCACTGCGGACGTGCGGGTTCAAGTCCCGCCTCGCCCACCAGAAAAAGCATCCTTTGTCTTTGGACAAAGGATGCTTTTTCAGTGAAATAAATCCCTTCGGGATTTGTGAAATGCCTGACCGGCGTGAAATATTGCTTCGCAATGTGAAATGCGCCGCGGCGCGTGAGGGATTTATTTCATTTCACTTGACGCAAAGCGTCAAATTTCACAATCCCCCTGGGGGATTCTTTCACATCCGAAGGATATTTCACTTTCTCGATTACGTCTCCCGGTACTTTCTCCGGGTAGCCATACCGCCCCGGATGTGCCGCTCCTGCTTATTCTTATCCAGCACCCTGCGCACCTGCACATACAGGGGATAGTTGCACAGCCGCAGTCGCTGGGTCAGTGCTTTGTGGACGGTGGATTTGCTGCTGCCGAACTGCTTTGCGGCCGCCCGCACCGTCGCGCCGGTCTCAATCACGTACACAGCCAATTCACAGGCTCGCTCCTCCAGATCTTGTTTCATAGGCTCCCCTCCGATGCTGTGCTGCTGGGAAATCCTATGCGTTTGCAGGCCCCATTATGCCGCTTGACAGGGGACGGGGCAGGGTATAAAATAGGAAAATCAGGGAAAAGAAAGGAAGAACCCCATGCTGTATTTTAACAATGATTATGCCGAAGGCTGCCACCCCAAGGTGCTGGAAGCGCTGTGTAGAACCAATTTTGACCAGACCCCCGGCTATGGGGAGGACAAGTATTGTGCTCAGGCCGCCGCAAAAATCCGCGCCCTCTGCGGTCGGGAGGACGTGGCTGTGCATTTTCTCGTGGGCGGCACCCAGACCAACATGACGGTCATTGCCGCTGCCCTCCGGCCCCATCAGGGGGCATTGTGCGCCGAAAGCGGACACATTCACGTCCATGAAACGGGAGCCGTGGAAGCCACGGGCCACAAGGTGCTGGCCCTGCCCTCCAATGACGGCAAAATCACCGCCCGGCAGGTTCGTCAGGCTGTGGAAAGCCACCGCAATGACGGCAGCTTTGAGCACATGGTTCAGCCCAAGCTGGTGTATATCTCCAATCCCACGGAATTGGGCACCCTCTACAGCCTGGAGGAGCTGACCGCCCTCAGCGAAACCTGCCATGAACTGGGATTGTACCTGTTTCTGGATGGCGCACGGCTGGGCTACGGCCTGATGGCAAAGGGAAATGACCTGCGCCTTCCCGACATTGCCCGGCTGTGCGATGTGTTCTACATCGGCGGCACCAAGGTGGGCGCGCTCTTTGGCGAGGCAGTTGTGATTGCGAATCCCGCCCTCAAGGAGGATTTCCGCTACCTCATCAAGCAGCATGGCGGTATGCTGGCCAAGGGCCGGCTGCTGGGGGTGCAGTTTGACGCGCTGATGACGGATAACCTGTATTTTGAGATTTCCGCCCACGCGGATGCCCTGGCGGACAGACTCAGAGACACCCTGCTTTCTCTGAACGTGCCGTTCTTAGTGCCCGGTGTGACCAACCAGCTGTTCCCCATTTTGCCGGACAGCGTTCTGGACAAGCTCTCAGAAACCTACGTCTTCTGTGAGCAGCAGCGGGTGGATGAAACCCACCGGGCAGTGCGCTTGTGCACCAGCTGGGCCACCCGGGAGGAAGCGGTGGATGCTCTCTGCGGCGACCTCCGGCTGCTTTTAGGGAAAAGTTAACAGCTTATTCATTGGACTTTTGTGCAATTTCCCGCTATACTGAAGAAAAAGGGGGTATTTGGTGAAGATTGACAAGAGTGTTCTGAAAAAGTTATTTGTTCTGGCTGCGGGGTGCATCCTGTTCGCCTGGCTGGTGCTGGACACCGCCCGGGCCACCGCCATGTTCCGCACGGTGTGGGGGCTGTTCTCGCCCTTCGTGGTGGGTGCGGGCATCGCATTCGTGTTCAATGTGCCCATGCGGGCCATCGAGCGGCAGCTGGCGGATATCCGCAAGGCTGGATTCCGGCGGGTGCTGTCCATTGTGCTGACGATCCTGTGCCTGGTGCTGATCATCATGTTCGTCTTCGAACTGCTGATCCCCCAGATTCGGCTGACGGTGGAGTCCCTGTCTCAGACCATTCCCGTGTTTGTTGAGGGGCTGGCGGCAAAGCTGGTGGTGATGCTGCAGGATCACCCGGAAATGCGCGCGTGGATACAGGAAACCCTGAATTTGGAAAGTCTTGACTGGTCGAGCATCCTCACAGAGGCCCTGGGCTTCATCAGCAATCAGATGAGCACCGTCATGGGCGGCGCGGTCAGCGTCATTGGCAGCGTCACCGGGGCCATCATCAATATGGTTGTAAGCATTGCCTTTGCCATCTACTGCCTTGCGAGAAAGGAAATTCTGGCCCGGCAGGGCAGGCGGCTTCTGTATTCCCTTGTTTCTGAGAAGCACGCCGATGAAGTGATCCGGGTGCTGCGGCTGACCAATTCTACCTTCTCCAACTTCATTTCCGGTCAGTGTCTGGAAGCCTGCATTTTGGGCTGCCTGTTCGCCGTGTCCATGGCCATCTTCAAAATGCCCTATATTTCGCTGGTCAGCGTGGTCATCGCGGTGACGGCCCTGATTCCCGTGGTGGGTGCGTTTGTGGGCTGTATCCTGGGCGCCTTCTTCATTCTGGTGAATAACCCCATTCAGGCTCTGACCTTCGTCATCATGTTCTTAATCATCCAGCAGCTGGAAAACAACCTGATCTACCCCAGAGTGGTGGGCACATCCATCGGCCTGCCGGGTATGTGGGTGCTGGTGGCCGTCACCGTAGGCGGCGACCTGATGGGCGTAGGCGGTATGCTGCTGATGATTCCCTTGACCTCGGTCATCTATGCGCTGCTGCGGGAGTTCACGGATAAGCGTCTGGCGGAGCGGGGGATTCCGGCGGAGAAACTCCAGAATCAACCACCGGAGCTTTCTACGCACTATAGCCGGACCCAGCAGCGCCGGGAACGCCAGCGCTTGCAGAAAATGAAGCAGAAGTTCCTGCAAATGCAGAATCAGATGAAAAAATAAGAGAATCCGCTGACGGGAAAGTCAGCGGATTTCTTTATACCTGCGTAAATTCGCAATCCTCAAATTTCAGCACATCGCCCATGTCCACGCCAAAGGGCAGCAGGGCAATGGCCACCTCGGAGACAACGCCGGTGTCGTGATACTTGACAAAGGCGTAGTCGCCACGGATATCCACAATGGTACAGAGCATGGTTTTTCCTCCTTTTAAGAAATTCGCCCCCGGTTTCCCGGGGGCGAATATTAGATTAGGGAAGTGACGTACAGGAAATTAGTCCTTGTACATCTCGACCAGCTTGTTCAGGTGCTCCCAACGCTCCTTAGCGGCAGCCTCGTTCTTAGCGAACAGATCGGTAGCGCGCTCGGGGAACTCACGGGTCAGACGGGCATAACGAGCCTCGTTCATCAGGAACTCCTGATAGCCGTCCTTAGGAGCCTTGCTGTCCAGCTGGAACTTGCCGGTCTCCTTAGAAGGATCGAAGCGGAACAGGTTCCAGTAGCCGCACTCGACAGCCTTCTTCATCTCAGCCTGGCAGTTGGTCATGCCGCCCTTGATGGAGTGCATCTCACAGGGAGCGTAGCCAATGATCAGGGAGGGACCATTGTAAGCCTCGGCCTCGGTGATGGCCTTCAGGGTCTGAGCGGGGTTGGCGCCCATAGCGACCTGAGCGACGTAGACATAGCCGTAGCTCATAGCGATCTCGGACAGGGACTTCTTCTTGGTCTCCTTACCGGAAGCCGCGAACTGAGCGACCTGACCGATGTTGGAAGCCTTGGAGGCCTGTCCACCGGTGTTGGAGTAAACCTCGGTATCGAAGACGAAGATGTTGACGTCCTTGTTGGAAGCCAGAACGTGGTCAACGCCGCCGAAGCCGATGTCGTAGGCCCAGCCGTCGCCGCCGAAGATCCACATGGACTTCTTTGACAGGTAAGCCTTCTTGGACAGGATGTCCTTCACGGTGTCGCAGCAGACATGAGCCTCCAGGTTGGCAACCAGGGCCTTGGTGGCTTCCTTGTTGGCCTCGCCGTCGTTGAAGGTATCCAGCCACTTCTGGCAGACAGCCTTGCGCTCCTCGTCAGAGGTGTTCTCGATGACGGCCTTGACCTTATTCGCCAGGGACTCGCGGATGACAGCCTGAGCGGTGTACATACCCAGACCATGCTCAGCGTTGTCCTCGAACAGGGAGTTAGCCCAGGCGGGACCATGACCCTCAGCGTTGGCAGTGTAGGGAGAGGTAGCGGCGGGACCGCCCCAGATGGAGGAACAGCCGGTGGCGTTGGAGATGTACATCCGGTCGCCGAACAGCTGGGTCACGAGACGGGCGTAGCTGGTCTCGGCACAGCCGGCGCAGGAGCCGGAGAACTCCAGCAGAGGCGTACGGAACTGGGAGCCCTTGACGTTGTTGTCCTGCAGTTCCTTCTTCTCGGCAACCTTGGAAACCATGTAGTTCCAGACATCCTGCTCAGGCAGCTCCTGCTCCTGAGGAACCATGGTCAGAGCCTTGACGGGGCAGATGCCGGCGCAGACACCGCAGCCCATGCAGTCCAGAGGAGACACGGACATGATGAACTTGTAGACGCCCTTGCCCTTACCGGCCTTCACGTTGACCAGACGGGTACCGGCGGGAGCGGCGGCAGCCTCAGCCTCGGTCAGAGCGTAGGGACGGATGGTAGCGTGGGGGCAGACATAGGCACAGGTATTGCACTGGATGCACTTGGTCTCGTCCCAGTGAGGAACGGTAACGGCAACGCCGCGCTTCTCGTAAGCGGAAGCACCCAGGGGGAACTGACCGTCGGCCAGATCCTCGAAGGCGGAAACGGGCAGGCTGTAGCCGTCCATCTTGCCGATGGGGTTCAGGATGGTCTTGACAACCTTGACAGTGTCGGCGCGGCCTTCCAGAACGGTCTCGGGCTTATTGTCCTCGGCGGTAGCCCAGGCAGCGGGAACATCGATCTTGACGAAGGCGGTAGCACCGGCGTCGATGGCGTTCCAGTTCTTCTCAACCACGTCCATGCCCTTCTTGGCATAGGAGTGCTCGGCGGCGTCCTTCATGTACTTGACGGCGTCCTCAGCGGGCATAACCTTGGCCAGGGTGAAGAAAGCGGACTGCAGGATGGTGTTGGTACGCTTGCCCATGCCGACCTTGATGGCCAGATCAATGGCGTTGATGGTGTACAGCTGAATGTTGTTGTTGGCGATGTAGCGCTTGGAAGCGGCATCCAGATGATGCTCCAGCTCCTCCAGGCTCCACTGGCAGTTGATCAGGAAGGTGCCGCCGGGCTTGACGTCCTGCACGATCTTGAAGCCCTTGGTGATGTAGGAGGGGTTGTGGCAGGCCACGAAGTCAGCCTTGTTGATGTAGTAGGGGGACTTGATGGGATTGTCGCCGAAGCGCAGGTGAGACACGGTGACACCACCGGTCTTCTTGGAGTCGTACTGGAAGTACGCCTGCACATACTTGTCGGTGTGGTCGCCGATGATCTTGATGGAGTTCTTGTTGGCGCCAACGGTGCCGTCGCCGCCCAGGCCCCAGAACTTGCACTCAATGGTGCCGGCAGCAGCGGTGTTGGGGGAGACCTTCTCGTCCAGGGACAGGTGGGTCACATCGTCCACGATGCCGATGGTGAACTCATGCTTGGGAGCGTCCTTAGCCAGCTCCTCGTACACAGCGAACACGGAAGCAGGATGGGTGTCCTTGGAGCCCAGACCGTAACGGCCGCCAATGACGGTCACATCGTTGCGGCCGGCCTTGGCCAGAGCCATAACCACGTCCTGGTACAGAGGCTCGCCCTGGGAGCCGGGCTCCTTGGTGCGGTCCAGAACAGCGATCTTCTTGGCGGTGGCAGGAATGGCCTCCAGCAGCTTCTCAGCGCAGAAGGGACGGAACAGACGAACCTTCACAACGCCGACCTTCTCGCCGTGGGCGTTCAGGTAGTCGATGACTTCCTCAGCCACATCGTTGATGGAGCCCATGGCGACGATGATGCGGTCAGCATCGGGAGCGCCGTAGTAGTTGAACAGCTGGTAGTTGGTGCCCAGCTTGGCGTTAACCTTAGCCATGTACTTCTCGACCACTGCGGGCAGCGCCTGATAGTACTTGTTGCAGGCCTCACGGTGCTGGAAGAAGATATCGTCGTTCTCGTGAGAGCCGCGCATAGCGGGACGCTCGGGGTTCAGGGAGTGGTCACGGAAGGCCTGCACGGCATCCATGTTGACCATGTCCTTCAGATCGTCATAGTCC
>CAMGCA010000104.1 GCA_946011705.1 uncultured Clostridia bacterium
GTTGTTTGTCTTTAGATTTTTTGTTGGTTTTGTGTTTTTTTAGGAGCGCCCAATCTATATGATGGAAAATTAAGCAAATAGTTGATTTGTACGCAAGAAAGGTGGACCCATGGCACAGATCAGTCACGAAATCGGAAAACGCATCCGGGCCTTCCGCAAGGCCCGGCACATGACCCTGGAGGAGCTGGCCCGGATTCTATGCAAGAACAAATCCACCCTGTCCAAGTACGAAACCGGAGAAATTGTGCTGGATATTGAGACAATTTATGAGATTTCCCGGGCGCTGGGCATTCATGTGGAGCAGCTGCTGTACTGTACCCCGGAGCGGGTCTCCATTCAGGAGCCGGAGGCCCAGTCCAATTTTTTCAGCGGCCTGACCCAGTTTTACGGCTACTACTACGATGGCCGGGTGAACCGCATCGTCCCGGTGGTGTATGACGTGCTGCTATTGTCCGAGGTTCACCGCTACAAGATCATGATGTACATGAACTTTTCGGATTTTGACAGCTATCAGGACTGCGGCACCGCCTGCTGGGGCTACATGGAGCACTACGATGCCATCACCAATATCACCCTGACCAATCAGGCCTCCCCCATGGAGCGGGCCTTTGCCCAGATTCTTGCCACCTTCACCACCTCGGATACCATCTGGGGGCTGTTTACGGGGCTGTCCGCCCGGCCCATGATGCCGGTGGCCATCAAGATGCTGTTTTCCAAGAAACGGCTCCCCATGGACGAGAATCTCATGCGCCGCCTCAAGGTCACGAAAGAGGATGTGCGGCTCATGAAGCACTATAATATGATGACAGTGCTTTGAGATACCCGACAGACCAGAAAAGGAGAATTTTAGCGGAGCAATGCCTTCCCCCCCGGGTGAGGCTTTTCCCCGCTAAAGAACACTTTACCTGAGCAGTCCCCTTCGAGGGGCCCAGAGGATGTAGGTTGACTGCCCAAAGTGCGTGACGCATTGTCCGCAGCGACTCGCTGTAAATATCACTTGCAAATGCCATAAAAGTTGCTATAATGATACAAAGTATCATGGCAAGGTATGCCTGTGGGAAAGGAATCTGCCCATGTCTCTGCGAGCGAAACTTTATCAATTCTGGATGAAGAACCGGCCTAAAAGCCTCAGCGCCACCAAAATCATTGCCGCGGTCTTCGCGGTGATCATTCTGCTGGGGACGCTGCTGCTGAATCTGCCGGCGGCCTCCCGAAACGGGGTGTCGGCGGGATTTCTGCCGGCTCTGTTTACGGCTACCTCTGCTACCTGCGTCACGGGGCTGTCCCTGTTTGACACCTGGAGTCAGTGGAGCGGATTTGGGCAGATCGTGCTGTTGTGCCTGATTCAGACCGGCGGTCTGGGCTTCATGTCGGCGGCTACCATGGTGGTTTTCATTCTGCGCAGGCGTATCGGCCTTCAGCAGCGGTTGGTAATGGCCCAGGCTCTCAGCGCGGGGGATATCAGCGGCATCGTCCGGCTGCAAAAAATGGTGCTCAAAGGCAGCTTCCTCATAGAGGGCATGGGTGCGGTTATCCTGTTTTTGCGGTTTTTGCCGGAATACGGCTGGGTTCAGGCGCTGAAATGGGGCGTTTTCCACTCGGTTTCCGCTTTCTGCAACGCGGGCTTCGACATTTTCGGACGGTTGGAGCCCGGCTCCAGCGTGATGGGCTTCCAGTCTGACCCGGTGGTGCTCTTCACCCTGATGGCGCTGATTGTGGTGGGTGGACTGGGCTTTCTTGTGTGGGAGGAAATTCTGGAAAAGAAGCGGTTCCGGAATTTCAGCGTCTACACCCGGCTGGTGCTGGTGACTACGGCGGCGCTGATCCTCTCCGCATGGGTGCTGACCTGTGTCCTGGAATGGAACAACCCGGCTACCCTGGGGGCCATGCCGCTGGGAGAGAAGCTCCTCAACGGCCTGTTCCAGTCCGTGACCCTGCGCACCGCGGGCTTTGCATCCATCGATCAGGGGGCGCTGACGGACAGCGGCAAGGCGGTGTGCCTGATCTATATGCTCATCGGCGGCTCCTCCGGCTCCACCGCCGGCGGCCTGAAAACCGTGACCTTTATCGTGCTGGTGCTGTTCCTCGCTTCCCGCGCCCGGGGCAGAAGCCGGGTGTGCGTGTTTCAGCGCACCATCCCTCAGGGGCAGGTGCTGGACGCCATGACCATCGCCTTTATGATGGTGAATCTGGCGCTGCTGGGCGGCATTTTCATCAGCGCCACCTCGCCCATCGCCTTTACGGACGCCCTGTACGAGGCAGTGTCCGCTCTGGGCACCGTGGGCCTGACGGCGGGGGCTACAGGTGCCTTAAGCACCGCTTCCCGGATTTTGATTATCATTTATATGTATTTTGGCCGGGTGGGCCTGCTGACCATCAGCATGGGCTTCCTGGTGGGGGACAAGGCAGAGGAGCGCTTCCGCTACGCGGAGACCAATCTGCTGATCGGATAGGAGAGTGCTTATGAAATCTTACATTGTCATTGGTCTGGGCCGGTTTGGCCAGACCCTGGCCCGGCAGCTGTGCGCTCTTGGCGCGGAGGTGCTGGCCATCGATAAGCGGGGAGACCTGGTGCAGCAGGTTGCGGACGATGTGACCCACGCCGTGGTGGGCGACGGGCAGGACAAGGAGGTTCTGCGGGCCCTGGGCGCCCGGAATTTTGACTGCGCCATCATCGCCATCGGCAGCAATCTGGCTTCCTCCGTGCTTACCGCCATGAACCTCAAGGAGCTGGGGGTGCCCTACGTCATCTGCAAAGCCCACGATGAAACCCACCGGAAGGTGTTGGAAAAGCTGGGGGTTGACCGGGTGGTGATCCCGGAGCAGGAGAACGCCCAGCGGCTGGCCCGGAGCCTGAATTCTCACAATGTGCTGGAATATATTGAGCTGAGCCCGGACTACGGCATTCTGGAAATTCCCGCCCCGTCCGGCTGGATCGGCAAAACTATCAAGGAGCTGAACGTCCGGGCCAAGCTGGGCGTGAACATCATCGCCGTGGAAAACGACAAGAAGACCAACGTGTCCCCCGCGGCGGATTACCGCATTGTGCAGGGTGACATCATGGTAGTTCTGGGGGACAACTACGCCCTGGAAACGGTGCAGAAGCTGTGATGGAGCAGACGATTACCTCCCGGAAAAATCCACTTTTGCAGCAGGTGCGAAAGCTGCTTTCTTCCCGCAAAGCAAGGGAGGAAGCGGGGCTGTTTGCAGCCGACGGAACAAAACTGCTTGCCGAAGCTGTGCGCTGGTATCCGGGGCTGGATACGGTGATTCTGTCGGAGGGAGTTCGGGCTGAGGTGCCGGAAACCGTCCGGCTGATCCGGGTTCCGGAGGACGTGATGGCTTCCATCTCCCCCATGGAGACCCCCCAGGGTGCGCTGTTTCTGTGCCGCTTGCCGGAAAAGAAGGCATTTCTTCCCAAGCCCGGTATGTTGCTGCTGGACGGCATTCAGGATCCAGGCAATTTGGGCACCATTCTGCGCACCGCCGACGCGCTGGATATCCCCGTGGCCCTGTTGGAAGGCTGCGCCGACCCCTACAGCCACAAGGTGGTTCGGGCCAGCATGGGCGCGGTGTTCCGTGTTCAGCCTATCCTGGCCACATGGGCGCAGGTCAGCGAAAAGTGTCGTCAGGCGGGTATTCCCATCGGCGTTACGGCCTTAAGTTCCCGTGCCAAAGACCTGCGGCAGGTAAACTTAGGCGCCATGGCGGTGGTCATTGGCAGTGAGGGCCGGGGTGTCCGGCAGGAAATTCTGGATGCTGCCGACGCGGAGCTGATCATCCCCATGAACCCCCACTGCGAATCTCTCAACGCCGCCGTTGCGGCCACCATTGTCCTGTGGCAGATGAAGCAATAAATTACAGAAACAGGTGAACGAAAATGCTGATACACTGGATATGGCTTTCCCACCGGCCCGGCTTCGGCCCCCGGACAAAGGCGAAGCTGCTGGAGCATTTTCGTGACCCGGAGGCGGTATACTATGCGGACGGGGAAGCGTTGGGGCAGCTGGAGCTGAGCGCAGAAGCCAGAGCCGCCCTGCTCGACAAAAATTTGGAGTCTTCCGGGAAAATTCTGGAAGAATGCGAAAAAAAGCGACTGAATATCCTCACAATTCAGGATGCCGCCTACCCCTCCCGGCTGAAAAACATCCCCGACCCGCCGCTGGTTCTCTACTACAAGGGCCAGCTGCCGGATTTTGATTCGGAACCCGTTATCGGCGTGGTGGGCACCCGGAAGGCCTCGGCCTACGGGCTGACGGTGGCAAAACGCATGGGCTACCAGATCGGAAAATGCGGCGGTCTGGTGGTGTCCGGCATGGCCTACGGCATCGATGGGCTGGCCATGTCCGGGGCGCTGACCGCCGGGGCGAAAACTGTAGGCGTGCTGGGCTGCGGTGCGGACATCGTGTACCCCCAGTCCAACCGGTCTTTGTTCCGGGATGTGGAGCGGTACGGCTGCATCCTCAGCGAATTCGCCCCGGGACAGCCCGCGGCCAAGTGGACCTTTCCCATGCGCAACCGGATTATCAGCGGGCTGAGCTGCGGGGTGCTGGTGGTGGAGGCTCCGGAAAAAAGCGGTGCGCTGATTACCGCCAGGCTGGCGCTGGAGCAGGGCCGGGACGTGTTCGCCGTGCCCGGCAATATCGATATGCCCACCTGTGCCGGCAGCAACGAGCTGCTGCGGGACGGAGCCATCATGGTTTCCTCCGGCTGGGATGTGCTCAGCGAATACGAAAGCCTGTTCCCGGATAAAATCCACCGGGAGGATGCACCCTCCCGCCAGCGGGCGTATCCACAGGAGCTGGCCCGGCAGGAGGGGGAAACGACCCCGCCCAGAGTAGCCCAAACGCCCCGGATTCCGGAGGAAACAAACCATCTTAAGAAAAACTTAGAGAAAAAATCCATTGACAAGGAGCCGGTTCAGGCTTATAGTGACGTCAATGTGAACCTTTCCAGACTGTCCGGGGACGAGAAAACCATCGTTTCCTGCCTGCAAAACGGACAGCGGCTGGTGGACGATGTGATCGCCGAAACCGGAATGACCACCGGAAAGCTTCTGGCAGTTCTTACCATGCTGGAGCTGAAGGGCGTAATCAAGCGTCTGCCTGGAAAGCAAATATGCTTAAAGCAATGAAACGGAGAATTATGAGAATATGGGTAAGACGAACAATCTTGTGATCGTGGAGTCTCCCTCCAAGGCAAAGACCATCGGGCAGTATCTTGGCCCCGGCTACACCGTCAAGGCCAGCATGGGCCACCTGCGGGACCTGCCCAAGAGCAAAATGGGCGTGGACATCGAGCATAATTTCGCTCCCCAATATATCCCCGTCCGGGGCAAGGAGTCCCTCATTAAAGAACTCAAGGCCGATGCCGCAAAGGCGGAAACCGTCTATCTCGCAACCGACCCGGACCGGGAGGGCGAAGCCATTTCCTGGCACCTGAAGGAGCTTTTGAATCTGCCCGACGACAAGGCCCAGCGGGTGACCTTTAATGAAATTACGAAAAAGGTAGTGAAGGATTCTATCCAGCATCCGAGAGACATTGATTACGACCTGGTGGATGCCCAGCAGGCACGCCGGATTCTGGACAGAATCGTTGGCTACGAATTGTCCCCGCTGCTGTGGAAGAAGGTGCGGCGGGGTCTGTCCGCGGGCCGTGTTCAGTCCGTGGCCACTCGATTGGTTGTGGACCGGGAGAACGAGATCCGGGCCTTCCAGCCGAAAGAGTACTGGTCCCTGGACGTAACCCTCAACCGGGTGGGCAAGCCCGGCTCCTTTGTGGCTCACTACTACGGCAGTCCCAAAAAGCGGGAGCTGGAAAATGAGGAACAGACAAACGCCGTCATTTCTGACATCACCGGCAAGGAATTTACCGTCACCGACGTGAAGAAGGCGGAAAAGAAGCGCTCCTCCGCCCCTCCCTTTACCACCTCCACCCTGCAGCAGGAGGCCTCCCGGAAGCTGGGCTTTACCCCCAAGAAGACCATGATGGTGGCCCAGCAGCTCTACGAGGGAGTGGAAATCGCCGGCGAGGGCACCACGGGCCTCATCACCTATATGCGTACCGATTCTCTGCGGCTTTCCGACGAAGCTATGGATGCCGCCGCCGACTTTATCCGTGCCCGTTACGGCAAGGACTACTACTACGGCAGCCACCATGTATTCAAAACCAAGTCCGGCGCTCAGGATGCCCACGAAGCCATCCGCCCCTCCCATGTGGAGCTGGAGCCGGAGCGGGTGCGGCAGAGCTTGACCACCGACCAGTATAAGCTCTATAAGCTGATTTGGAGCCGGTTCCTTGCCACTCAGATGGCAAACGCCCTGTTTGACACGGTTTCCATTGATACCGAGTGCGCCGGTCATGTGTTCCGGGCCAGCCACCAGAGTATGCGCTTTCCCGGCTTCATCGCCGTGTATGAGGAAGGCCGGGACGACGACGGCGAGGCCGTTGGTTCTCCGCTGCCGGACTTAACAGCAGGAGACAGGGCGGTTTCTGTCAAAAATGAGAAGGCCCAGCACTTTACCCAGCCCCCCGCACGGTATACCGAGGCGACCCTGGTCAAGGCCATGGAGGAAAAGGGCGTGGGCCGTCCTTCCACCTACGCCGCCACCGTGTCCACCATTCAGGATCGGGAGTATGTCATCAAACAGGACAAGCGCCTTGCACCCACGCCACTGGGCGAGATTGTCACGGGCCTGATGGTGGAGCGGTTCAATGACATCATCGACGTGGAGTTCACCGCCAACATGGAGTCCCGTCTGGACGCCGTGGAGGAGGGCAAGCAGCAGTGGCAGTCCCTTTTGGCGGAATTCTATGACGGTTTCAGCAAGGAGCTGAAGGATGCCGAGGAAGCACTGGAAGGCGTGCGCCTGAAGGTGCCGGAAGAGGAAACGGATGAAGTCTGCGAGCTGTGCGGACGGAAAATGGTCATCAAAACCGGCCGGTTCGGAAGATTCCTTGCCTGTCCGGGCTTCCCGGAGTGCCGCAATACCAAGCCTCTGGTGGAGCATATGCC
>CAMGCA010000105.1 GCA_946011705.1 uncultured Clostridia bacterium
AGTCCCTTAGCCACGCTGACGTAGTAGCCCATAAGCTGTAATGGTACAACCGCCAGACTGCCCACAAAGTGCTCGTCAACCCGGGGCACATAGACGGTGAAGTCCGCGTGATCCTCGGTTTCGTATTTTCCGTAGGTGGTCAGGCCCATGAGGTAGGCTCCCCGGCTCTTGCACTCGACCATGTTGCTGACGGTCTTCTCGTACAGGCCGCTCTGGGTCAGCACGCCGATGACCAGCGTCCCCGGCTCAATGAGGCTGATGGTGCCGTGCTTCAATTCGCCGGCGGCGTAAGCCTCGGAGTGGACGTAGGAGATCTCCTTCAGCTTGAGACTGCCTTCCAGACACACCGCGTAGTCCACGCCCCGGCCGATGAAGAACACATCGTGGGCGTTTGCATATTTGGCGGCAAACCACTGGATGCGCTCCTTATCCTCCAGAATTTTCTCGATTTTCCCGGGAATGGTCTCCAGTTCCGCCAGATAATAGCTATATTTGTCGGCATCAATGGTTCCCCGGGCCATGGCGAACTGCACCGCCAGGCAGTACATTGCCATGAGCTGTGCGCTGTAGGCCTTGGTGGTTGCCACGGAGATTTCCGGGCCGGCCAGGGTATAGAACACCTTATCGGCCTCCCGAGCAATGGAGCTTCCCACCACGTTGACCACGGCAAGGGTGCGCACGCCCTTCTCCTTCGCCATCCGCAGGGCTGCCAGGGTGTCCGCCGTCTCGCCGGACTGGCTGATGACGATGACCAGGGCGTTTTTGTCGAGGGGGGGCCTCCGGTAGCGGAACTCCGACGCCAGCTCCACCCGGACGGGGATGCCCGTCAAATCCTCAATCACATACTGTGATGCCATGCCAACGTGCCAGGCGGAGCCGCAGGCGGCAATGACGATCTGGCTGGTTTCCCGGATTTCCTCATCGGTCAGACCCACCTCGCCGAGGTCGATGGCTCCATCCTTCACCACGGAGTGCAGGGTATCCGCCACGGCCTTGGGCTGCTCGTGGATCTCCTTCATCATGAAGTGCTCGAAGCCTGCCTTCTCCGCCGCCTCGGCGTCCCAGTCGATGCGGGTTGGCTCCTTCTTCACTTCTTCGCCGTCCAGGTTGTAGAAATGGGCTTCCCCGGGCAGCAGCCGGGCGAACTCGTGGTTGCCGATGTAGTAAACCTGCCGGGTATATTTCAGAATCGCCGGCACGTCGGAGGCCACATAGGTGTCCCCGTCGGCGATGCCGATGATCATGGGGCTTTCCTTCCGGGCCACCCAGATTTCGCCGGGGTAGTCCTTGAACATCAGTTCCAGGGCGTAGGAACCCCGAACCCGGACCATGGTCTTGGCGATGGCATCGATGGGGCCGATCTTGTACTTCTTATAGTAGTAGTCCACCAGCTTCACCACCACCTCGGTGTCGGTCTGGCTGTAGAACTGATAGCCGTGCTTGAGAAGCTTTTCCCTCAGCTCGGCATAGTTTTCGATGATGCCGTTGTGAACACCCACCACCTCGGATTCCACCGCGCCGGAGGCGGAGCCGGTGCAGTTGCCGGAGACGTGGGGGTGGGCGTTGACCTGACTGGGTACGCCGTGGGTGGCCCAGCGGGTGTGGCCGATGCCGCAGGTGCCGGGCAGTGCCCGGCCGTCATCGGTTTTCTCCGCCAGATTCTTCAGCCGTCCGGTGGCCTTCACCACCTCCGCCAATTTTTCCCCGTCCCGGACAGCCAGTCCGGCGGAGTCGTATCCACGGTATTCCAGCTTGCCCAGGCCGTCCAGCAGAATGGGCGCAGCCTGTTTTTTTCCGGTATATCCAACAATGCCACACATAGATAGCCTCTTTCCCGGCCCGTGTTCAGACCGTAAAAAATGTTGTGGTATATTATAGCAAACAAAAGTTGGTTTTGCAACATTTTCTATCGAATATTGCAAATTCATTCTTTTTCCAGCATCCTGGCCGCCCGCAGGATGCCGTGGGCGGAGCTGTTGCAGCAGATTTCATTGGTCATCACCATCTCCATCGCCTTTTCCATGGGCACTAGCTCCACCGTCAGCTCCTCGGTTTCGTCCAGATGCTGCGATGCAACCTTCCGGCAGTCCCGGGCCAGAAAAATGTGCATGAAATTTGTCATTTTCGCGGAGCTTTCTACGGTTGGGCCAAGGTATTCCCAGTGATCGGAAGAATACCCCGTCTCCTCCAAAAGCTCCCGCTTTGCCACAACCAGCGGATCGGTTTCTCCGTCATTGAAAGCCCCCGCCGGGATTTCCAGCAGCTCCCGGTCGTAGCAGTAGCGGTACTCCCGCTTGAGGATCAGGTTTCCGCCTTCGTCCAGGGCCACAATGGCGGAGGCATCCCGGATGGTAATTGCGTAAAAATCGTCCATTTTCACCCCGTTGGGCAAGACAACCCGATCCCGCCGCACCTTCACCCACGGCGTGTCCAGCAGGGTCTCCGTTTGTTCCGTTTTCCAGCGTTCCATAGCGTTCCTCACTCAGAAATTGGCGTAAATGAAGGCGGAATTGCCGCAGTACATCAGCCCCAGTATCAGGAAAATCCAGACGCTCAGCAGCAGCTTCCCCCGGAAGGTATCCAGCTTCAGCGCCTCTTCCGGGGCATTTGCGTTCCGGCGGAACCGGGCGTACAGGTGGGTCAGGGCGATCATCCCACCGTAGACAACCGTAAATACGTTTACATAACATATCCCCGTTCCCCGAAACAGGCCCCGGAAAATCTCCATGGCCTTTCCCACGCTCTCCGCCCGGAAGATCACCCATCCCAGGGACACAAACAGGCAGTTGGCGGCGGTACACAGGGCCGTCTGCCAGGGCTTCTTCTGTCCTCCCCGCCTGCCGAGCATCCGGTGCGCTACGCAGCCCAGGCCGTGATACGCGCCCCATACCAGGAAGGTGGCGTTGGCCCCGTGCCACAGGCCGCTGAGCAGCATGGTCACGAGCAGGTTGACATAAGTCCGGAACCTTCCCCGCCGGCTGCCGCCCAAAGGGATGTAGACATAATCCCGGAACCAACTGGACAGGCTGATATGCCAGCGCCGCCAAAAATCCGAGGGATTCTCCGCCAGATACGGCATATTGAAATTTCTGCCCAGGTCAAAGTCCCAGACCGTGGCGATGCCGATGGCCATATCGGAATAGCCGGAAAAGTCGCAGTAGATTTGCAGGGAGTAGCCAATCACCGCCATGGCGATGCTCAGACCATTGTAGGCCGCCGGGGCAGCGAATACCGCGTTCACCGCCACGCCGATGCGGTCGGCCAAGACCACCTTCTTGGTCAGGCCGGTGACAAACCGGGTCACACCCAGATAAACATTGTCCTTTCGGACCCGGTGGAGCCGATCCAGCTGAGGCAGAAAGTCGTGGGCCTTGACAATGGGGCCGGAGGTGATCTGAGGAAAGAAGGAGATGTAAGCCGCCAGCTTTACAAAGTCCCGCTCCGCGGTTATCGCGCCCTTCTTCACATCCAGCAGGTAGCTCATGGCTTGAAACAGGTAGAAGGAAATGCCCAGAGGCAGAATGATGTTCAGGGTTCCCACGCTGCCCAGCCCAAAGGCCCGGGCGAAGGAGGAGATGAAGAAATTGTAATACTTGCAGAAGCCCAGCAGGGCAAGACACGCGGCGACGCCGCCATAGAGGAAGGCTGGCTTTCCGCTGCTTTCAAACAACCGGGCACAAACATAGCACACCCAGATGACCCCCAGCAGGAGCAGCAGAAAACGGACATCCCAGTAGGCGTAGAACACGGCATTGGCCAGCAGAAACACCCGCCGCTGGGTCTTTGGAGTTTTGCTCAGCTGTACCAGCGCGGTGGCTGCCAGAAAGAAAAGCAGAAAATTTATGGAATAAAAGGTCATACCCGGTTTTCCTCCAGATAGGAAATGATTTCCTCCGCCAGAATTCTGTGACCCGCCGCGTTCAGATGTCCGCTGCCCGGGGTGGTGTTGGAGAAGCCGTAGGGAAGCTTCTGTTCCGTTTCGTAGAGCCGGGTGAACCCGGGGCCGGTGTCGATGACATCGATGCCGTTCTTTTCGCACACCTGGCAGAAAATCTCCCAGTTGTCGCTGTAGCCCAGCTTCAGGCTGCCGTCGGGCTGGATTTCCGTGGTGGGGTGATAGACGAAGGCAAGGGGGCCGTCAAACTGGGAACGGATCAGAGAAAGGGCCGCGTCCAGCTCCGTCTCGTAGTCGTAGGGACCTTCGGTTTCTTCCGCCGCCTGTGCCCGCAGGGTCTGGAAGTTCTTTTTCAGCAGCGTCAGCAGAGGAAGGCCCTCCTTCGCCGCCAGCTTCAGTCTGCTTACCGGACTCAGGTTATTGAAGCCGCCGTTGCCGGGGTCATAGACCGGCTGTTTTCGGGCATCGTGCAGCTCCCGCGGGGAATCATCCGTGCTTCCGATTTCGATGGTGATGGCTCCGGCATTGGGAAAGGCCTCCACCGCCGCTCTAAAATGGCGAATCTGGGAGGGAAGAAAATGTCCGTCGCTGGCAATGCTGTAAGCGGTCAGGAATCCGCTTCCGCCGCTGAAATAGTCGTTTACCAGTGTGGAATACCTCTGCCCCGGGGAAACCTCTTTGCCTTGGGTATGGGATGCGCCCATCATCAGCACATACCGCTCCGCCAACGTCCCGTCAGAGTTGAGAAACCCATTTTCATCGACTTTGGAAATGCCGTAGCCTTCCGTACCGTGGACAATCACCGCCCCGGGCTGCCACACCGACGCTGCCGGCAATTCAGGCGTAACCAGACATCCGGGCTGGCGCTCATAGCCAAAGCACAGGGCGTTTACAACGAAAAATCCCGCCAGCAGCGCCGATGTCCACTGGAATACCTGCTTTCTTCCGTTTTTCCTCACAAGCTCACCTTCTCGCCCCTTTTTTGGGAATTATAACAGATGGCTGTCCAAAAGGCAACCACGTCCGGGCCGGTAGCGTTGTTTTCCGGTTTTCCGGGCGGGATGTGGGCTGATGCAGTAGCCGCCGTATTTCCGGTCGGTTTCCGCCACTGCCTGTTCATCCCGGGCAAAACACAGATCCAAAATCCGCTCATCGACCATAGTGGTTTCCTCCTTCGTGTGGCTGAAAGATCGTGATATCCCAAACCGTTTCGGCGAATTCTATGAAGCAAAAAACTGTCATTGCAAGGTCAGTGACATCAGCCACCGGCCCGCAATGACAGTTCTTCCATTCGCGCGACACCGCAAGGCAGTGTCCTCTCAATATTCTATGGGCTCCCAACGTAGTGGGAAGCGGCAATGCAATGTTGAATACAGCATTGCTTTCGTAGGACAGCCCCACCCGATCGTCAATACATTTTCATTCGGTCGGTTTCCACAGCATCGGATTCCTCCAGCGTGTCGTAGTAGGCGTAGTACACGGTATCGCCGCTGCCAAGGCCCGAGAGAATCTCCACCACTTCCCCATCGGACAGGCCGGTGGTGACCTCCACGGGAGAAGTCAGCTCCCCGGTTTTCTTGTCCAGGGCGGTGTAGACGATGGTCTTTGCCCCGTCCTCGGTGAGGGCGGCGGCGGGCAGGGTCAGTACGTCCATCTTCTCGTACAGGGAGATCACCGCGGAGGCGCTCATACCTGCCAGCATTTCGCTCTGCCGGGGCAGGATGATCTCCACAGCGAATTTACTGCTGCCGCCGTTGCCGGTGCCGCTCTTGGCGACCTTGGTGATCTCGCCTTCAAAGACTTCATCCGGCAGGGCGTTGACGGTAATCTCGGCGGACATTCCGGTTTTCACGCTGGAAATGTCGGATTCATCCACAGCTACCGTCAATTTCATGGTGTCCTGAGGGGTGACAGTCATGAGCACGTCTCCATTCAGGTCATACAGCTGGGTCTGATTGGAGGAGCCGCCATAGCCGCCCATGGAGGGCATGGAGAAGCTGAAATTAAAGTTCATACTGGGCATCCCGCCCATGAGACCGCTTAGATCCATAGAAGGCATCTGGGGTGTACCCTTCTTATAGAGAACGGTCTGTGTGGCAATTACTTCATCTCCCTTATATGTATACACACAGAAAATGATATCACCGCTGCTGTAGCTCCCGTTTGCGGGAAGCGTTTCCCCTTTTGTTATCAACAGGTTCTCGTTAACAGACACACCGTTTTTCGGTCTCCAACCATTATCGGTTTTCTCCACATCGTACAGCGTACTGTAATCCCACGCCAAAACCAGCTCGTTGCCAGCTGCAAGCACCTTGGCGGCATTGGCTTTGTAGGTCAATTGTCCATAGAGACACTCTGACGTGTGCTTCGTGGCAGGACATGGGTTTTCAAGAGACTGGCTGCTGATACAACGCTTGATGCAGTCATCATAGTGGGTTTTTGCCGGACAATCTGCCGGATTGTCGGCGCTTGTACACAACGTGATACAGCTGTCCAGATGATTGCCCGCACGTGCCTGGCATCCCCTTGCGTTGGTGCATCGGCGGGGGCAGGTATCCTTGTGGTACTTTGCCTGACAGTCCATACTGTTCTTACAATTATGGGAGCAGGTTTCTTTGTGGGTATCGGCTGTGCAATCGTCACTATTCTTACAGGCCTTGGGGCAACCCTCCTGATGGTTTCCTGTTCCATCCACCGGACAATTGGAACCTCCTGTGCAGTTGGGGTCAGGTGTCACAATCACTTCGCTCAGCAGTACCAGCCGGAATTCTCCCTCCCCGGAGTTCAGAGGCTGGGCAATGATCTCTTCCTCCCGCGCCGCCAGCAGGTGGGCGGAGTTTTTGTCAATTCCCGACACCATTCCGTCACAGGGGGCGGAAATCACGCCGCTTTCGTACATTTTGAACAGCTTTTGCAGCAGCTCCTCGTACTCCCGGTGGGTCTGGGCCAGCGCTTCCCGCTGGGCGGTGTAGTCCGTGTCCTTGAGGGTGAACAGCGCCGCGCCGGAACCCAGAGTCTGCTCCGGCTGGGCGTAGACCATGGACACCGGGCCCGCGAGGGCCGTGGCCGTCCGGGGGCGGGGGGTGGCGCCGCTCCCCCC
>CAMGCA010000106.1 GCA_946011705.1 uncultured Clostridia bacterium
CTGCGGCCGGCGCCGCCGGTGCAACTCGTTGCGCACAGGCCGCATCCGGTGTCGGAATCGCTGTCTATTCCTTGGCAAAGCTGCCTGTCTTACGAAATAAGCAAGACCACGGTTGGAATTTTTGCAGACTTCGGGAGATCATCGCCAACGATATCGCCACAGGTATTCAGCAGTCTGTGATGAACTTTGGCATCCTCATGATTCAGGGACTGGTAAACAGCTTCGGCGCCGCCATCATGGCCGCCTTCGCCGCCGCCGTGAAAATCGACACCATCGCTTATATGCCTGCTCAGGAGTTCGGAAATGCCTATTCCCTGTTCGTATCCCAGAACTATGGCGCAAAAAAGGCGGATCGGATTCGAAAAGGAACCAAAATCGCGTTTCTGGCATCCGCCTGCTTTTGTGTTGGAATTTCCGTTCTGATTTTCACCTTCGCCGAAAGGCTGATGGGCGTGTTTATCGATCCGAGCGAGGCGGAAATCATTACCGAAGGTGCCCGGTATCTGCGGATCGAGGGAACCATGTATGTGGGCATCGGCGTTCTGTTCCTCTGGTACGGCTACTTCCGTGGAATCCACAGGCCTCAAATCTCTCTGATTCTCACTGTCATTTCTCTCGGCACCCGGGTGGCCCTGTCCTATGCGCTGGCTCCCCACACCCCCCTGGGCGTCGTCGCCATTTGGTGTTCCATCCCCATTGGCTGGCTCCTTGCGGATATGGCAGGCCTGATCTTCTACCGCAGGAATCATTTCATCTCAGAATAAACGGAAACGCAGTACCGTTCCCTCTCCATTTGGGTTGCGGCACTGCGTTTTTTATTATTCGTTCCAATCTCCGTTCCGGTAAAAATGAATAGACATACATGTGGCTATCGTCCAGCCAATGGGCCAGGCACACCAGATGCCGGTAGAACCCAGCGCCGTTGCCGACAGAATAAATGCCAGCACCACACGCAGAATCAGGTCCGTGAAGGTGGCCAACATGAATTGGCGCATCTTGCCCGTTCCCCGCAGAATGCCGTCCGCCACCAGCTTGGCTGACACCACAAAATAAAAGGGCGACAAAATCCGCAGGAAGAGCATACCGCTGCCCAGCGCCGCTTCCGTGGCATCCTCCATGAAGAAGTGCATCAGCCCCCGTCCGCAGGTACAGTACAACACCGAAAGAGGCAGGCAGATCAGCCACACCATTTTCAGCCCCGCCCGGAAGCCATCCCGGATTCTCCCCAGCTTCCCTGCCCCCAGGTTCTGAGCAGAATAGTTGGAAATGCCGTTGCCAATGGTGGAAAAGGAAGTGATTACCAGATTGTTCAGCTTCACCGCGGCAGAATAGCCGGCCATCACGTCCGTGCCGAATCGGTTGATGACGCTCTGAATCAGGATATTGCCCACAGAGATAAAACTCTGCTGCAAGGCGCTGGGAACCGCAATAACCGCAAATCTTCCCAGAAGTACCGCAGAGAACAGTGCGGGCTTTCCCTCGCAGGGAATTGCCTTAATTCGCTTCTGGACGACCGTAACCGCCAACAGACAGCTGACGCCCTGACACAGGAACGTTGCCCAGGCCACGCCTGCCACACCCATGTGAAACGCCGTAACAAAGAGGATATCCATCGCAATATTGGCCAGAGACGATACCGCAAGGAATGCAAAGGGGGTTTTGCTGTCCCCAAGGGCGGAGAAGATTCCCGTGGACAGATTGTAGAAAAACACAAAAGGCAATCCCCAGACATAGATATCCAGATAGAGCGCCGAATCCGCAAATACATCCTGTGGCGTGTTGATCAGGCGCAGAAGGCTGTCACAACCCAGAACTCCCACCAGCATCAGCATTACACAAACGCCAGCTGTGCACAGCATCGCAGTGGAAACCGCCGTTTTCATGCTGCCATACTCTTTGGCACCAAAAAGCTGTGAAACCAGAACGGAGCAGCCAATGTTACATCCAAAGGCAAAAGCCAGAAAGATCAGCGTGATCTCGTAACCGTTGCCCACGGCAGCCAGCGCGTTTTGCCCGATGAATTTTCCCGCCACCCAGCTGTCGGCAAGGTTGTAAAGCTGCTGAAATACAATGCTGCCAAACAGTGGCAGACAGAACTTCCATAGCACCGTAGAGGGCTTTCCCGCGGTCAGATCGTAGTTCATTTCTCTTCACCTGTTCTTTTTCTCTCAGATTTTTTCCGCAGTGTATTATAAGTCCAAAAAGCCAAACTGTAAATACTTTTTTCAGACAAAAACCTCCGACCCGGAAAGGGTCGGAGGTTTCAGAATTTGGATTACTTGAGGCCTGCCTGCTCCAGCAGCGCGGGAATCTTGGACTCCCAGCCCAAGCTCATGATGTGCACGCCCTGGCAGTAGGGCTTGCACTCCCGGATAATCCGGGCGGCGATTTCCACGCCGGTGATGCCGGCCTTGGTCTTCTCCTTGTCGGCCTGCAGCTCGGCGATCAGCTCGTCGGGGATGTGGACACCGGCCACGTTCTTGTTCATGAACTTGCACATACCGGCGGACTTGGGAATGATAATGCCGATCTGAACGGGCTTGCCAAACTGCTTGGCGGTTTCCATGAACTTGATGAACTTCTCAGGCTCAAAAACAGCCTGGGTCTGGAAGTACTCGGCGCCGGCCTTGACCTTGCGCTCCATCTTCACCAGCTGGGCGTCCACGGAGTCAGAGCAGGGAGACACAACGGCGCCCTTGGCGAACTTGGGAGGCTCGCCCACCAGCGCGTTGCCGCCCAGATCCACGCCGGTCTCCAGCAGGCTTGCGGTGTGCAGCAGGGACACGGAGTCCAGATCGAAGACGGGCTTGGCCTGGGGATGGTCGCCCAGCTTGGTGTGGTCGCCGGTGAGGCACAGAATGTTGTCGATGCCCAGCATGGCGGCGCTCAGCAGATCGGACTGCAGAGCGATGCGGTTCCGGTCACGGCAGGTCAGCTGGAAGATGGGGTTCAGGCCCGCATCCTTCAGCACCTTACAGGTGGCCAGAGACCCTAAACGCATGACGGAGGACTGGTTATCAGTGACGTTTACGAAGTGGACGCCGGACAGGTACTCCTTGGCCTCTTCCACCATGCCGTCAATATGAATTCCTTTGGGAGGGCCGACTTCGGCAGTAACTACAAATTCACCGTTATCAAACAGTTCCGTAATTCTCATAATTCTATTCGCTCCTAATATTATTCAGATTCTTTGGCGGCCTTGGTAGCCTCGTCGGTATTGAAGTCGTGCAGCTGCGTGGGGCATTTCAGAACGTCCAGACGGCCCTGGGCCTTCAGGCGCTGATAGATCCGCTCCCAGCCGCATTCCATGGTGGGATTGACCTCGCACTTGCCGTCCTTGGTGCCGCCGCAAGGGCCGTTGACCAGGCTCTTGGAGCAAGCGGTAATGGGGCAGATGCCGCCGGTCAGGTTCAGGAAGCACTCGCCGCACTGACCGCAGTCGTATTCCAGCGGGGTAACGCCCTGGAAGCCGGGCAGCTCGATGGTATCGCAGCAGGCGTAGACGGGCTTGTCCTCCAGAACCTCGGAGATGGTCTGCACGCCCACACCGCAGGACAGCACCAGCACGGCGTCCGCCTCGGCGATCTTCGCCATAGGCGCCCGCAGCCGCAGGGCCAGCTCGGTAGGATTGCAGACGTAGTCAGTGGTCAGGCTGCCCACGAGCTTGCCTTCGGCCGCCAATTTCTTCTCCAGAGCCTTCGCCTCTTCCTCGGGGAAGCCCACTTCTTTACAGCCGTGGCAGTTGATGATAAAAACCTTACCGGAGGTCAGGGCAGCAATTGCTTCTTCAGATTTCAGTTTCGTGATTAACATATGTTTCCTTCAACCCCCGGATTTCTTCTTCAGCAGAGGCGCGCTCATGCCCTTGGCGGCGTTGATCTTGGACACCAGAGGAATCTTGGACGAGCAGATGTACTCACAGCACTTGCAGGAGAAGCAGTCCATGACGTTCAGCTTCAGCAGAGTGTCGGTGTCACCCAGCTGGGCGTACTTGTAGATATCCAGCGGCTGCAGCTCCATGGGACACACATCCACGCAGCGGCCGCACTTGATACATTCCTTCTCCTCGGTGTGGTCGGCGGCAATGGCAATGATGCCGTTAGAGCCCTTGATGATGGGCACATTGGTGTCCTTGATGGGAGCGCCCATCATGGGGCCGCCCATCTTCAGCACCACATCGTCGCCGGTGATGCCGCCGCAGTGATCGATGATCTCCTGCACGTTGGTGCCCAGCTTGACCATGTAGTTGCCGGGCTTGGCGATGAATTCGCCGGTGACGGAAACCACACGCTCAACAAGAGGCATACCCTTCTGGATGGCGTCGGAGATGGCCTTAGCGGTGGAGGTGTTACTCACCACGCAGCCAACGTCGGCAGGCAGCTTGCCGCTGGGAACCGCGCGGCCCATAACCTTCTTAATGAGCATCTTTTCAGCGCCCTCGGGGTACTGGGTTTTGGCGGCGCAGATGCGGATATTGTCGTAAGGAGCGACCTTTTCTTCCATCAGGGCGATGGCGTCGGGTTTGTTGTCCTCAATCAGGATGACGCCCTCGGGAGCGCTGACGGCCTTCATCATGGCACGCAGACCGAAGACGATATCGTCGGCGTATTCCAGCATGACACGATGGTCGGCGGTCAGGTAAGGCTCGCACTCGGAACCGTTGATCAGCACAGCGTCGATGGGCTTGCCGGGCTTCAGCTTGACATAGGTGGGGAAGGTAGCGCCGCCCATACCGACGATGCCCTTCTCCTTTACGATGTCAATGATCTCATCGGGAGTCAGCTCCTCCAGAGGCTTGTTGGGTACAACAGACTCGTGGAGCGTGTTCTTGCCATCATTCTTGATGACCACACTCATGACGCCGGGGCCTTTGTTGGGATGGGTGTGCGGCTCCACGGCAACCACAGTACCGCTGACGCTGGAATGGACAGGGGCGCTGATGAAGCCAGCCTGCTCACCGATGAGCTGGCCCACCTTCACGGTGTCGCCAGCCTGAACCACGGGGTTCGCGGGTGCGCCGATGTGCATGGCCAGAGGGATGATAACCGTGTCCGGCTCGGGGAACTTCTGCAGAGCCAGATGCTCGGTGTATTCCTTATTCTCGGTGGGATGGACGCCGCCGTAGAAGCCCTCGTAGCGTTTGGCACGGGCCTCTTCCACATAAGCCTTGATGGTGTCCACGTCATTTACGGAGTAGTCACGCAGCTGGATGGGCTGGTCCAGGAACTCCTTTGTTCTACCCTGCTTTTCCAGACGCTGGTAGATCTTCTCCCAGGCGCAGTCCTTCATGGGATCGATCTCGCACTTGCCATCCTTGGCGCCGCCGCACTGGCCGTTGACCAGGCTCTTGGTGCAGTCCACGATGGGGCAGATACCGCCGGTGACGTTCAGATAGCACTGGGCGCAGGCGCCGCAGGTCTTCTTCGTCAGGGCCATACCATGGTGGCCGATGTAGTTCAGGGAGTTGGTCGCCGTGAAGACGGGGACGCTTTCAATGTCCGCCACGGTCTGCACGCCAAGGCCGCAGGAAATCACCAGCACATTCTCGGTGCCCTCGGGCACGATTCCCGCCAGCTTCTTTTCCGTCTGCACCTTGTTGCAGAGGAAATCCAGCTTGGCGGTTCCGGTGATGTGCTTTCCCTGGGCCTGCGCAATGGCTTCCAGCTCGCCGCACTCCGGCTCTTCGGTTGTGTTGAACTCTTTGAAGCACTTGTTGCAGGCAACCACAAAGAAGTTATCCTTCCCCGCGAGCAAGCCTTCCAGTTCTTCTTTGCTCTTTAACACATACTTGGTATAATCCACCAAATATCACCTTCTTATCCTTTTGTTCTTCGTTTGCAGGCAAACGATTACAGGATGAATTATATCATACACTCCATACAAATGTCCAGTGTTATTTCCGTATTTTTTCGGCATTTTTCCCGATTCCCCATTCCGACCATTAAACGAATTTCAAGCGTCAAAAACACGGCCATCTCAAAGAAAGACGGCCGTGTGCGCAATTTTATTCAGTTTTGCTTCCAGGTGCTGCGGGAGAACAGAACCAGAATCGGGAAGATTTCCAGTCTGCCGGCCAGCATATCAAGGATCAGCACCAGCTTGGAAGGGGCGCTGTAGGCGGCATAGTTGCAGGTGGGGCCAACCGCCTCCAAACCGGGGCCGATGTTATTGAAGCAGGCCAGCACCGCACTGAAATTGGTGCCCACAGAGAAACCGTCCAGGGAAATGACCAGAAAGCTCAGAAGCAGGATGATCATGTAGGCGGACAGATAGGCGTTGGCGTTGTCCAACACCTTTTCTTCCATCACCTGACCGTTGATACGGATGGACTGCACCCTGCGGTGGTGAAGAACCTGATGGATATTGCGGCGCAGGCTCTTAAAGAGCAGCAGCGCCCGGGCACATTTCAGGCCGCCGCCGGTGGAACCGGCACAGGCGCCGATGACCATAAGCACCAGCAGCAGGGTCTGGGAAAAGGCAGGCCAGGTGCCAAAATCCGTGGTGGCAAAGCCGGTAGTGGTCATGATGGAGGATACCTGGAAGGCCGCGTGACGGATGGTTTCCCCAAGGCTCCCATAATAGCCGTGCAGATTCAGGGTGATGAGCGCCACGCTGCCTACGAGGATACCCAGGTACAGCCGAAGCTCCTCATCCTTGAACACGCTTTTGAAATTGCCCAGCATCAGCAGATAGTAGCAGCTGAAATTCACGCCGAACAGGGTCATAAACACCGTGGTGACATTCTGAATGTACGGCGAGTATCCGGCCAGGGAGTCATTTTTCACGCCGAAGCCGCCGGTGCCGGCAGTGCCGAAGGCGGTGCAGACCGCCTCCAAAAAAGGCATCTTTCCAATGAGGAGAAATACAATGTTGAGAACCGTCAGCAGCAGGTACAGAATGTAGAGAATCACCGCGGTTTTACGCATTTTCGGCACCAGCTTGCCCACATTGGGGCCAGGGCTTTCCGCCCGGAGCAG
>CAMGCA010000107.1 GCA_946011705.1 uncultured Clostridia bacterium
CGGGCTTCGCCCTCCTCGCAATGACATGCTAATTCGCTAAATTCCCCTTTACCCAATCAGATTCCCCACACAGGAGGACACGCAGTGTTTCAGAAAAATAATCCCGAAAGCTGGCTCATTGTGGGCCTGGGCAATCCCGGAAAAGAATACGAGCGCTCCCGCCACAACTGCGGCTTCCGGGCGCTGGACTGCCTTGCCCAGAATCTTGGCGTCAAAGTCGATAAGCTGAAATTTCAGGGGCTGTACAATCAGACCAATTATAACGGTCGCAAACTGTTTCTTCTGAAGCCCCAGACCTATATGAATCTGTCCGGGCGGTCAGTATTGCAGCTTTCTGCCTTCTTTAAAATTCCGCCCCAGAACATCATTGTGATGTTTGATGATATTTCCTTGGAGCCGGGACGGTTGCGGGTGCGGGCAAACGGCTCCGCCGGCGGGCACAACGGCATCAAATCGATCATTTCTGAGCTGGGCAGTCAGGACTTTCCCCGGGTGAAGATCGGCGTCGGGGCCAAGCCCAACCCGGAATACGACCTTGCCGACTGGGTGCTGTCCTCTTTCTCGGCACAGGACGAAAAGGCGCTGAGCGTGTCCCTGAAAAACGCTGCCGAGGCTGCCCTTGCCATCATCGACCGCGGCGTGCCCGAGGCCGCCAACCGGTTCAACGGCTCTCACCCCTAGCGGCGGCCCGCAAGGCGGGCAGCCAATGCGTTACGGACACTGGTGGTCATCGTTACGCCATTGGGCCTGCTCGGTATCGTTCTATGGTACTGAGAATTGTCATTCAGTTGCGTTTTGTAGGGCGAAACCATGGCATAACCACTACAAACGATTCTGCTATATTGCCCTTTGCCACATTACTGAGTTGTTCTGGTCGAGGGGCCCAAAGGATATGAGTTAACCGCACAGCGTCCGTGACGCATCGTCTGCGGCGACTCGTCGCTTTACCACGGAAAGAGAGATTTTCCTCTCTTTCCGCGTTGCCACGTTGCCAAGAAATGAGGTGTTTTGATGGAAAAGCTTCTTTCGATGTTGAAATCCATGCCGGAATACAATACGCTGCTGGCCTCCTTGGCAGAGGGTCAGAGCGCGGCGGTGACAGGCATCGGTCAGATCAACCGCAGCCATATTCTGGCGGGATTGTATCACGATACCGACCGGCCCATGGTGCTGCTGTGTCAGGATGACATGGCGGCCCGGCGGCTTCAGGAGGAATTGAAGTGTTTTCTGGGGGAAACCGCGCCCATTCTGCCCGGGCGGGAGCTCACGCTGTACGATGCCGCCGTTGTCTCCCGGGCCTGGGAGCAGAAACGGCTGCGGCAGCTGTACGATCTGGCACTGGGAAAGACCCGACTGCAAATCATGAGCTGGGAGGCCCTGAGCCTGCGCACCATGCCCCCTGAGGTGCTGAAAGCCGCAGCTTTCACGCTGGAGGTGGGGAAGGAATATCCCTTGGATGACCTGACAGATCGTCTGGTATCCGCCGGGTACAGCCGCTGCGGCATGGTGGAAGGCCCCGGTCAGTTTGCCATGCGGGGCGGTATCCTGGATGTGTACTCCCCTGCCGCCGACCAGCCCATCCGGGCGGAATTCTTCGGCGATGAACTGGACACCATGGGCTATTTTGACCCTCAGACCCAGCGGCGCAATGAAAATATTGACTCCGTCACCATTCTGCCCGTGGGCGAAACTCAGCCGGGGCTACACCCCAGGGGCATCGCCGGGTTGTGCAAGGATATTTCCAATCTGATCTCCCGGCAGAAACGGCGGAAAAATCCCAACGCGGCTCTGATCACCACTCTGAGCCGGGATTTGGAAAAATACGAAAACGACCTCCACAACCCCGCCTCCGACCGCTATATGGCTCTCATCTACCCCGAACTGACCACGGCGGCGGACTATATTCCGGAGGACGCCATCGTGGTGCTCTGCGATCAAAGTAACCTCCACCGTGCTGCCCGCACTCGCTGCGATGAGATGGGGATGCAGCTGGACAGTATGCTGCAAGGGGGACTGGTTGCCGGGGAACTGTGCGACTATGTGTGCCAGTGGGAGGACTTTACCGCCGGGCTGAAAGGGCGTACAGTGCTGTATTTCGACACTTTCGGCGGCTCTGCCTATCCAGAGGAGTGCCCGCCCAAGGTGCTGCTGCCCATGACCGCCAAGCAGCTGCCCGGCTACGGCGGCAACCTGGACACCGCCGCGTCAGACCTGTCCCACTATCAGAAGCAGGAATTCGGCTCTCTGGTGCTCTGCGGCACCCGGCGGCGGGCGGAAATTTTGCAGGAGATGCTGAGCAGCAAAAATCTGTCCTCCTTCATCTGCATTCCCCTGACCACCCTGCCCAAGCCGGGGCAGATTCTTCTGACGGAAGGCAGCCTGCCCTATGGCATGGAATACCCCATGAGCCGTCTTGCCGTCCTGACGGAGGGCCAGCTCATTGCCCGCAGCGAACCCAAACGAAAAGCTGCCAAGAAAACCGGCTCCACCAACCGGCAGAAGCTCAACGCCTTCACCGACCTGACCCCCGGCGATCTGGTTGTCCATGAGAACTACGGCATTGGCCGGTTTGTCTGCATGGAGCAGATTAAAGTGGATAATGCCGTGAAGGACTATATCAAAATCGCCTATCAGGGCAGCGATACCCTCTACGTCCCCGCCACCCAGCTGGATTTGGTCAGCAAGTACATCGGCGGCGGTGGGGAAGATGCCAACGTAAGACTTAACAAGATCGGTTCCGACGCATGGCAGAAGACCAAAGCCAAGGCCAGAAAGTCCGCCAAGGATATGGCCGGGGAGCTGATCCAGCTCTACGCCGCCCGGAAGCGGCAGCCCGGCTTCGCTTTCGCGGCGGACTCTCCCTGGCAGAAGGAATTCGAGGACAACTTCCCCTACCCTGAAACCGATGACCAGCTGCGCTGCATCGCCGACATCAAGCGGGATATGGAGACCCCCACCCCCATGGACCGGCTGCTCTGCGGCGACGTGGGCTTTGGCAAAACCGAGGTGGCCCTGCGGGCGGTGATGAAGGCCGTCATGGATGGAAAACAGGTGGCAATCCTGGTGCCCACCACCGTCCTTGCCCAGCAGCACTACACCACCGCCATGGCCCGGTTCCGGGGCTTTCCGGTGAACATCGACGTGCTCAGCCGGTTCCGCACATCCAAACAGCAGCAGCAAACCCTGCGTAATCTGGCGGCGGGCAGCGTGGACGTGATCATCGGCACCCACAAGCTGCTGCAAAAGAGCGTGCAGTTTAAGGACTTGGGTCTGCTGATTATCGATGAAGAACAGCGCTTTGGCGTATCCCACAAGGAGCGATTAAAGGAAATGTCCAAGGGCGTGGACGTGCTGACCCTGTCCGCCACCCCCATTCCCCGGACGCTGAACATGGCCCTGTCCGGCATACGGGATATGTCCACCATTGAGGAGCCTCCCGCCGACCGCTACCCGGTGCAGACCTTCGTCATGGAGCACAACACCGCCGTCATTGACGACGCCATCCGCCGGGAGGTGGAGCGGGGCGGGCAGGTTTACTACCTGCACAATCGCACGGAGACCATCGACCAGTGTGCCAGTGCTCTCCAGCGGCGGATCCCCGGCTTGCGGGTGGGCGTGGCCCACGGACAGATGGGAGAAGATGCCCTGGGCGACGTGATGCAGGCCATGACCGAGGGAGACATTCAGGTGTTGGTGTGCACCACCATCATTGAAACCGGCCTGGACATTCCCAACGCCAACACCCTGATTATTGAGAACGCCGACCGCTTCGGCCTGAGCCAGCTCCATCAGCTCCGGGGCCGGGTGGGCCGCTCCACCCGCCACGCCTACGCCTACTTCACCTACCGCCCCGACAAAAATCTGACGGAAATTGCCGAAAAGCGGCTGTCTGCCATTCGGGATTTTGCCGAATTTGGCTCCGGCTTCAAAATTGCCATGCGGGATCTGGAGATTCGCGGCGCGGGCAATCTGCTGGGTGCGGAACAGTCCGGCCACATGATGAGCGTGGGCTACGATATGTACCTCAAACTGCTGGACGAAGCGGTTCTGGAGGAACAGGGCGCAGCCCCCAAGGCCCCCGACTGCACCGCCGATCTAAACGTCACCGCCAACGTAGACAAGGACTATGTGTCCCGGGGCGAGGAGCGGATGGATCTGTACCGCCGGATGGCCGCCATCCGCACACAGGAGGATGCCGACGACCTGCTGGATGAAATCGTGGACCGCTACGGCGAGCCGCCCAGAGGGGTTCTCAACCTCATCGACATTGCCCTGCTCCGGGCCAAGGCCAAGGAGGTCAGCATCAAGGACATCAAGCAGAAGTCCGGTGACGTGCTGTTTACGCTGGCAAACCTGAACTTCGAAGCCGTCAGCGCGTTGTGTGCCGACCCGGACTATAAAACCAGAGTCTCCTTCCTTGCCAATACCAAGGAGCCGACCCTGCGGCTGAAGCTGGCGTCCGGCGTGGACAGCCTGAAGCAAAGCAAGGTGTTTATTGACCGATACAGAAGCTGCTGCAATTCTTAATAAATTATTACAAGCATTGCTTTTCCGGAAATTCATGCTATAATATTGCAGAATTATCCCTCAAAGAGGAGGATTCTTACCATGTCACAGGGTAAATTTTCCAGTCCCCGCCCACATCGTGAGGAAGAGCGGGAAATCGAAAAGGCCTACCGGGATTTAACCCGGAAGAAATCCCACAAAACCTATGAGCACAAGGTCACGGCGCAGGATGTGGCCCGGGCGGCCCAGCCCCTGCCCACAGAGGACGACGATATTACCATACCGGATATGATTCCCAATGAGGAAGCCTTTCCCACACATGACGGATTCCCGGACATGTTCCCCAACCCGGATGCCGCCCCCGCCCCGGAAAGCGTCCCTTCCCCGGAAGCCGAGGATCGGCAGATCGAGGAGGCCTTCCGGCAGGTCACCGGCCAGAGCGTAAAGCCCCGGGCCAAGGTTGGCCCCACCTTCGATGCCATCCCCGAGGCACCGCGGGAAGAACCACCCGCCCGACCGCCCAGCCAGCGGCCCCAGTGGATGGACGAGGTGGCAGAGTTCTATCAGCAAAATTCCAGGCTGGTTATGGCGGCCCTTTGCGCCGTGTCCGTGATGGTCGTTGTGTTTGTCATTCTGCTGTTCGCCCGCAGCGCCAAGGACCCTTACGGTGAACGCATTCTGGGCAACGTATACATCGGTGATGTGAATGTGGGAGGAATGACCAAAAAAGAGGCCGTGACCGCTCTGAACGAGGCCATCGGCAGTGTCTACACCTCCACGGACATGGTCATCAATCTGTCCGGCACCCAGCTGAAAATCACCCCCAAGGACTCCGGCGCGTCCTTTGACAGTAGCGGCGCCGTGGAGGAAGCCTACGCCTACGGACGCACCGGCACCCAGGACGAGCGGGATGAAGCGTATCAGGCATCGAAAACCCAGCCATACAACATTGCTGTCCTTCCCTACTTAAATCTGAAAACCGACAATATCCGCAAATTTCTGACGGACAAAGCAGGCAATTCCGGCAGCACCCTGGTGCAGACCACCTACGGCCTGGAAGGGGCGGAGCCGGTGCTGTCCGCCGACAAATTCGACAAAACCGCTCCCACTCAGACCCTGGTCATCACGCTAGGCAAGCCAGGTATCGGCTTTGACCCCGATACGGTCTTCAACCAGGTGCTGGATGCCTACAGCCAACGCACTTTCCTCGTCACGGTGGAGGATGTGGAAACATTGAAGGAACCTGATCCCGTTGACCTCGAAAAGCTCTACAAGGAATTCTACATTGCCCCGGTGAACGCTGCGGTGGATACCAAGACCGGCAAGACCACCTCCGGCTCCTACGGCTATGAATTTGACAGGGAATCCGCCCAGAAGCTTTTGGACGAGGCGGAATTCGGCGACGAGGTCCGCATTCCCATGCAGTACATCGAGCCGGATATTCTTGACGCCAATGGGTTCTTTGCCGATACGCTTGGCGAGTACCAAACCCGGGCCAGCGGCAGCGACGAGAGACTCACCAACCTGCGCATCGCCTGCGAAGCCGTCAATGGCCGGGTGCTGAACCCCGGCGAGGGTCTTAGCTTCCGGGATGCCATCAGCTCCCTCAGCCTCAAATCCGCATCGGATGACATCGGTCTGGAGAGCACCTCCGGCGGCGGCGTGACCCAGGTCAGCTCCACATTGTACTGCGCCGCCCTGCTGTCCGACCTGACCGTGAGCAGCCGCAGCAACTTAAGCTACCTGCCCAGCTTCGTCAAGGAGGGCTTTGATGCGGACATCGATCTGACCATCAAGAACACCCTTTCCTACCCCGTGCGCATCAGCGCCCAGTACAGCGGCGGCTATGTCCGGGTCAGCATCCTGGGTACGGAGCAGCGGGACTACTACCGGACCCTTGGCTCCGACATCACCAAAACCATCCCGCCGGAGACGGAATTCCGGAACTATCCCTACGACAACCCGGAGGGTATCCGCCATGACGATACCATTCAGGAAGGCCGGGACGGCTATCAGGTCAAGAGCTACAGTGTCCGCTATGACTCTGCCACCAATCAGAAGCTCACCTCCGACTATATCGCCACCTCCAACTACGCTCCCGTCAGCTACATCTATGCGGTGGTGGAGGAGCCGGAAACCGAACCGCCTACGGAAGAACAGACCGAACCGTCTACGGAAGATCAGACCGAGCCGCCTACCGATTCTTGGGAAGAGAATTCCTCCGAACCAGCGGGGGATTCTCCCGCAGGTGAGGAAGCACTCTGGGATGCCGGCGATGCAGAGCAAGCCGCATAAGCGCAAAACACCCTCTCATTTCCCCATGAGAGGGCGTTTTTTCGTTTCGGTAAATTGGAATTTGGCGGCGAGTCGCCGCTGACAATGCGTCACGGACGCTGGGCGGTCATCCTACATCCTTTGGGCCCCTCGACCATAAGCTGTTACGAAAATTGGAATTTGGCGGC
>CAMGCA010000108.1 GCA_946011705.1 uncultured Clostridia bacterium
TATCAACCCGGCGTTCGTAACGCATTGTCCGCGGCGACTCGCCGCTAAATTCCCCTTTACCACATTGCCGAGCAATTCTGGTCGAGGGGCCCTAAGGATGTTGGCTATCAACCCGGCGTTCGTAACGCATTGTCCGCGGCGACTCGCCGCTAAATTCCCCCTTATTGAATCATCGCCGAAGGCGATACCACCGCTTCACACTTCACACTCCCCACTTCTGCCTGCATTTTTCTGGAATCCCTCCGCTGTGGTTGCAAACAGGGTCGGGTTGTGGTATGATAGGCAATTATAAGAGATAGTCTGCCGTTTTTTGGCGGCTCCGGGAGGATACTATGGAATTTGCGAGGAATCAAAGTGAATGCCGCGCCCGGCGGATTCAGTTTTTATGTCTGCTGGCGGTGCTGCTGATTGCGCTGGTATTTTTCCTGCTGGAGGACCGGGCATCCGGCCTGGCCTATCTTCTGGCGGAACGCTGGATGGCTCTGCCTGCCATGGCATTTCTGGGCGCCTCCCTGTGCCAGGAGGGGGATCACCGCTGGCAGCTGTATGCCGGGCTTGCCATGATCGCTCTGTTTTTCCTGATTCAAGTGCTCCATCTGGTGCTGGAATCGGAAGCCAAGCAGATTGGCACTTTCGTCTGCGCCTACGGCCTGTGCTTCCCCTTCGCCGCCGCCACCCGGGACGAAAAAGCGCAGGTGGGTCTCAAATGGATGGCCGGTCTGTTCCTGACCGTGGGGACGGTCCTGACGGTTTACACCATGCTGCTGCTACTGAACGCCGTTCCGGAGTATCTGAAGAATTATGTATACTGGGACGGCAGCAGACTTTATGCTATGGGCCATCCCAACATCTGCGCCACGCTGCTGATGGTCAGTCTGCTCTTCTGCGCCGGATTTGCCCTGACAAGTCGGGAGATCTTGGTGAAAATCGGGTTGGCTGTTCTGATGCTTGCGCAATTTTTCACCCTGTCTCTTACCAACGGCAGAACCACCATCATTTTGACCTGCCTGCTGCTGGGCGGCATTGTCTTCTGCGTCATCCGGGGCCGGGGCTGGAAACGGTTTGCGCTGGCGGTGTTGGCTGCTGTAGTGGTCATGGCGGCAGCCTTCGGAACGTCCCGGGCGCTGTACGGATGGAATCAGACCCGGCTGACCCGGCAGGTGGAACAGTCCCAGACCGATGCGGCCGCGGAGCCCGAACCCGTGGAACCGGAAACCGTGGAACCGGTATTCGTAGAACCGGAAGTCGTAGAACCGCAGGCCGCAGAACCGAAAGCGGCGGAAGCGATGGTGTCAGAGCAATATCAGGGGACGCTGGCAAATGATTTCAAGACCCTCAACGGCAGGACGGAAATCTGGCGGACCGCGCTGTTGGGGCTGAATGATAACCCCAGACTGAAATTCATCGGCACGGAATATGTGGACATGATCCTGACCCGGTATGCCCCCGGAACCATCTACCACACCCACAATTCCTGGCTGGAGGCCCTGTACCGCATGGGTCTGCCCGGCCTTGCCGCCGCGCTGGTGATCACCGTTCTGGCTGTCTGGAGCGCGCTGGTGGTGCTGTGGCGTAATACGGATCTGTGGAAGAGCTGCATCGCCCTGCTGACCCTGTGCCTGCTGGGCTGCGCCATGCTGGAGCCGTATCTGTTTGTAGCGGATGTGAGCTACTTTTATCTGGATTTTCTGTTTTTGATGTGCCTGGGCTATCTGTGCCTGTGGCGTAAGGAAAAGGATGCGTGATGGGATGAAAAGCTGGAACAATCTGGTAGCAGACCGGCGGGTGGATGCCATTGCCGCCGCGGTTCAGCGGGTCTGCCTGCTGGTGGTCATTGCTGTGGAGCTGTTGTTCTTTCTGCCGGGGGAGGCCGCTGACGGTTTGGTCTACCTCTTCCTGGAATGGAAGCTGGTGGATATCAGCATTCTGTTCCTGGCGGCGTCCTTCTGCCGGAAATATTTGCGCCAAAGCAAGTGGTTTTTCCTGCTGGGACTGGTGATCGTGGTCTGGTTTTATGTGCTGCGGGGCGTTCACCTGCGGCTGGAAGGGGTTAATCAGGACCCAGGCGCCTTCGTCTGTGCCTACCTGCTGTGCCTGTCCTTCGCGTCGGCATCCGGTGACAGGCAGTGGGGGCTGAAGGCCCTGACGGCGGTGTTCCTGCTGACAGGCGCGGTCTTTGGTCTTTACGCGGTGCTGCTGGTGACGCGGCATCTTCCCGATTTTCTGGAGGGTTACGTTTTCTGGGACGGTCCCCGGTTCGGCACCATGGGGCATCCCAATATCTGCGCCACCGTTCTCATGGTCAGCATCGGTCTGACCATGGGGTGCGCCCTGAACGCACAGAAGCTTAAGCTGCCGCTTCTGTGCCTGTCGGCGTTGGAATTCTGGGCCCTCTGCCTGACCAACAGCCGCGCCACCATCGTCCTGACCTGCGCCCTTGTGGGCGGTGTCGTCTTCTGCCTGCTGCGCGGGCCGAAGCGGAAGCAAATCCTTCTGGCTCTGGCAGCCGCGGCAGCCGTCATGGTTCTGCTGTTCTGCGTATCCCGATGGGTCTACGCCTGGAATACCCAGCGCCTGACGCAGCAGGTCCAGCAGGCGCAGCTCACGGGCGAGGCGGTAGGCGTAGAATTGGACAAAAACGGCCAGCTGAAAACCCAAAACGGTCAGGACACCTTTGCCGGCTCCATGAAAACCCTCAATGGCCGCACGGAGATCTGGGCCGCCGCGATGCAGGCGCTGCGGGATCATCCCCATATTCTGCTGACCGGGACGGAGCACGCCGGTGATATTATTTCCCCCTACTGGACGCGGATGGACACCCTCCACGCTCACAATTCCTGGCTGCAGGCCCTGTTTCAGCTGGGCATACCCGGGCTGCTGGCCGCGCTGGCGCTGACCGGGATGGCGGTGTGGAACGGCGTGGCGCTGCTGTGGCGAAATGACAATCTGACGCACTCCTGCGTTGCCATGGTGGTGCTGTGCCTGCTGGGCTGCGCCATGCTGGAGCCATACCTGTTTACCGTCAACGCGCAATTTCACTATTTTGACTTCCTGTTTCTGCTGAGTCTGGGCTACATGAACCAGTGGCGAAGGCAGAAATTGTATGGGGAAGGGGCACGAGAGAATGTATAAAGAAAAAACCCAGGAATGGATGCGGCATCTGGACTTTATCGTCATCGACCTTCTGATGCTGCTGCTGGCCTTTGCGCTGGCCTATCTGAGCAGATACGACATTCACATACAGAATAAGGATATCTACGTCAGTCTGGCGCTGATTCTGCTGCTGCTGGATTTCGCGGTTATGATCATCGGCGGCACCACCCGGGGGGTCATGTACCGGGGCTACTACCGGGAGCTGGCCGTTACGGCCAAGCATGTGGTTCTGGTACTGCTGCTGTGCATGATGTACCTGTTCCTGGTGAAGGGCAGCGAAACCTACTCCCGGCTGATGATCGGCTTCTTCGGGTGCTACTACTTTGTGTTGGCTTACACGGCCCGGCAGCTGTGGAAATCCTTCCTGAAGCGGACACCAGAAAAGAACAAGTCCGCCATCTACATTATCACCACCCGTGACCGGGCCGCGGAGGTCGTGGGGCGCTACCAGGCCCGGGAGGTCTCCCAATACCGCATTTCCGGCCTGTGCCTTATGGATGCTGACGAGGTCGGCTCGGAAATTCTGGGCGTCAATGTCACCAGCACCGCCGCCACCGGCCTGCCGATCCTTTGCAGAGAGTGGGTAGATGAGGTAGTGCGCTCCTTCCCGGAGGACTACATTGCCCCCGACGATCTGGTTGGGAAACTGGCCGAAATGGGCATTGTGGTGCACATGGAAATGGAGGGCCTGGCCGAGCTGGGCTGGCAGCGGCAGGAAGTGGAAAAAATCGCCGGAAAGACGGTATTGACCATCGGTATGAACATGGCTACCCCGGCTCAGCTGCTGCTGAAACGGTGCATGGACATTGTGGGCGGCCTGGTGGGATGCCTGATCACGGCGGTGCTGACCCTGTTCATCGGCCCCATGATCTACATTCAGTCTCCCGGCCCCATCTTCTTCGCCCAGACCCGGGTGGGCAAAAACGGAAAGCTCTTCAAAATGTACAAATTCCGCTCCATGTACTTGGACGCCGAAGCCCGGAAGGCGGAGCTGATGGCCGAAAACCGGGTGGGCGGCGGCCTGATGTTCAAGCTGGACTTTGACCCCCGGATCATTGGCAGCCGGAAGCTCCCTGACGGCACCGTGAAAAAAGGCATCGGCAACTTTATCCGGGACTGGAGCCTGGATGAGTTCCCCCAGTTCTGGAACGTCCTCAAGGGCGACCTGTCCTTAGTCGGCACCCGGCCCCCAACGGTGGATGAATGGGACAAATATGAGCTGCACCACCGTGCCCGGCTGGCGGCCAAGCCCGGCATCACCGGAATGTGGCAGGTCAGCGGCCGGAGCAAAATCACTGATTTTGAAGAAGTGGTGGAGCTGGACAAAAAGTACATTCGTGAATGGAGCATGGGTCTGGACCTGCGCATTCTCCTGCAAACCGTTCTGGTGGTTCTCCGCCGGGAGGGGTCCATGTGATTTAAGAAGCGCTGAATCAATCAACCGCGGCTGGATGACGGGTCTTTTGCCCATCGTCCAGCCGCGGTCAATTTACTATGAAACCTTCTCGTTCAATTGTAATACTGTCTATTTCTTGACTTAAAAAACAATGTCCTTCAACTCTGATATGCTCCCTTTATGAGATACGGTGAAATAACAAACACTGTAGAACATGAAGGGATCATATCATGATACACCGGCAGCGGTTTTCCTTTTGGGGGGCCTTACAGCAAATCCTTCACGAGGGACAGAGCAGCTTCGTCTGCTACCAGGGTAAAGTCCGGGTGCAGCTGCAAAATGGAGCCGGGGGCCTGGGGCTTGATGGGGCCGAAGAAGCAGTCCTTTACCGCCTGGGCCTTGTTTTCGCCGTTGCACACCAGCAGCACCCGCTTGGCCTTCATGATGGAGCCGATGCCCATGGTGTAGGCGTGGGTGGGCACATCCTCCCGCTTGGCGAAGAAGCGCTGGTTGGCGTCGATGGTGGAGTCCGTCAATTTAACGTGGTTGGTGCCCTTGGCAAAGGCATCCGCAGGCTCGTTGAAGCCGATGTGGCCGTTGGGGCCAAGGCCCAGCAGCTGCAGATCCGCGCCGCCGAAGGCGTCAATCACCGCGTCATACCGGGCGCACTCAGCCTCGGCGTCGGGGTTCATGCCGTTGGGGATGTTGCAGTTATTCTGATCGATGTTCACATGGTCAAACAGGTTGTGCCGCATGAAGTAGGCGTAGCTCTGGTCGTGATCCTTGGGCAGGCCAACGTATTCGTCCAGATTCACGGTGCGCACCTGGGAAAAGTCCAGGTCGCCGGCTTCGTACTTGGCAATCAGCTCCTTGTAAGTGCCCACAGGGCTGGAGCCGGTGGCGAGACCCAGCACGCAGTCGGGCTTCAGGTAAATCTGCGCGGCGATGATGTTGGCAGCCTTCCGGCTCACATCGGCGTAATCCTTGGCAATAATCAGTCTCATATCTATCTTCTCCTTATTTGATCTTGGGCAGGGACGCGGCGGCTACGGACTGGCCCACCCGGCGCATCTTCTCATCGGGCAGCATCACCGCGCATTTTTTGTACAGTTCAGGGTACTCCTCCGCCAGAATCTCGTTGCAGACCTTCAAAATCGTGTCGCCGCCCTTGCCGGACATGACCCGGCCCATGAGCATCATGTAGTCAATGTTGTAGAACTGGGAATACTGGACAGTTGCGTAGGCAAAGTACGCGCCGATGGTCTCGAAAATGGCCACGGCTCGGGGATCGTCGGCTTCCATCAGCTTCTGGACGAATTTCAGCTTCTCCGCCAGAGACAGCTCGGCGGGAATGTCGATGCCCGCGGCGGGAGCCAGCTTGATGACGGCGTCCTGAGAGAAGTACTTGCAGCCCACGCCGTAGTCGGTAGACCACTCATCCTGCATGGCTCCCGCCTGCAAGTCAACAGGGGCGAAGGCCAGCTCATTGATCCAGCCCAGCACGTTCTGGTCTTCGTCAACGTAGCCCACGGCCTCGGAGGTGCCCATGGCAATGCCCATCAGGTTGCCCTTGCCCAGACCCATGGCCCCGGCCAGAGCGGACACGTCGCCGTCATTGGCCACCAGAATGGGAACATTGGGGTCGATTTCGGCAGCAGCCCGGTCATAGATGGTCTTGACCTTGTCCCAGTTCTCCCGGGGCACCTTGATGAACAGGGAAGCCACCCGGGGCTCGTTTCCGATGAAGTCGCCGGCGGAGGATACGCCGATAGCGTCCACCCGGGGCATCTTGGAAGCGGCGGTTTTGAAGGCCTCCACAATGTGGCCGAAGTGGTAGTCGGGATCCTCGTTCAGCTTGGGGAACCAGATGACCTCCTCGGAGTAGACGCACTCGCCGTCGATGACGGCGGATACCTTCCGGTCAGAGCCGCCGGCGTCAAAGCCGATGCGGCAGCCGTCCATATTGCCGCCCATAGGCTCGGAGACCTCGTTGGCGGCGGGGCAGGCCTCCAGAGGCAGATCGAGGATTTCCAGCTTCTCCTCGTAGAGCTGCTCCACAAAGCCATAGTCGAATTCCCGCTCACCGCCGGGCTGGTAGGCTGCCTGTAATTTCTTCGCCAGCTCGGAGCAGCCGCAGACGGAGACCCTAAAGCCGCCGATGGACCACAGCAGGAACTTCACATACCGCTCCACATACCGGTAGTCGGCTTCCGCCATGTCGGGGGTGCCGTGGATGAAGGTGTGGTGGACGGAGACCCGGCCCCGGTCACGCTCCACGGCGATGGCGATGGGCTGCTTCGCGTCCTTCAGGTAGGCCTCCCGCCAGACGCCGAAGGGGATAAAGGTGGGGTCCAGCTTGGGGGGATGCTTCATCTGGTATTCAATGCCTAAATACTGCATGGTGATTCCTCCT
>CAMGCA010000109.1 GCA_946011705.1 uncultured Clostridia bacterium
GTGGTGCACCGCGATGACGTTGCCGCCGCACTGGGCGATGATGCGGGAGACCTCGATCAGCTGACCGGGCGTGTCTGCCAGTTCGATCAGAAGGTTGGTGGTTCTGCCGGATTTCATCAGGCCCCGGTCAATGACCCGGGACAGGCTGGTCACGTCGATGTTGCCGCCGGAAATCAGGCTGACCACCTTTTTGCCCTCCAAGGGGAACTTGTGGAACATAGCGGCGGCCACGGAGACTGCGCCCGCGCCCTCGGCGATCATCTTCTGCTTTTCAATCAAGGCGAGGATTGCGGCGGCGATTTCGTCCTCGGTGACGAGGGCAATGTCGTCTACATAATTTTTTACCATTTCGTAGGTGATCTCCCCGGGCTTTTTCACGGCGATTCCGTCGGCGATGGTGGAGACCTTTTCCAGGGCTTCCATGTGGCCGTGGTGCACGGCGTTGAACATACTGGGAGCGCCTGCCGCCTGGACGCCGTAGACCTTGACGTGGGGGGAGATGGATTTGATGGCGCAGGCCACGCCGGAGATCAGTCCGCCGCCGCCGATGGGCACGATTACCGCGTCCACGTCGCTCATTTCGTTCATGATTTCCAGACCGATGGTGCCTTGCCCCGCGATGACGTACTCGTCGTCAAAGGGGTGGACGAAGGTGTAACCCCGCTCCTCTTTCAGCTCCAGCGCCTTGTTGTAGGCGTCGTCATACACGCCGGGGACGAGGCAGACCTGAGCGCCGTAGCCCTTGGTGGCCTCCACCTTGGAGATGGGGGCGGTATCGGGCAGGCAGATGAGAGAGGAGATGCCGCACTTGCTGGCGGCGAGAGCCACGCCCTGGGCGTGGTTGCCGGCGGAGCAGGCGATAACGCCCTTTTGCTTTTCCTCGTCGGACAGCATGGCGATCTTGTAGCCGGAGCCCCGGAGCTTGAAGGAGCCGGTCTTTTGCAGGCACTCGGGCTTGAGATAGAGTTCGCAGTCCTCGGCGATGCCGTAGGCCTTGGCCAAGGGAGTGGGGCGGATGATGTCCTTCAGGACGACGGAGGCGTGGAAGATTTTGTCGATGGTGACCATATGTATTTCTTTCCTTTCAGGGGCGATTTTGGGGATTTAAGGCTAAAAAAACACCCTGCCTCTCCAAATCGAAAGAGACAGGGCCTTTACAGACATAAAAACCTTGCGGTACCACTCTTTTTGCCGCATGACGCGACCACCTCATGACGATCCAACAACCGTCTCCCGCTGTATCGGTCGGGCTCCGTCCCGTCTACTTGGCAAAGCCGTTCAGCAAGGCCGCTCAGAGGCCAGTATACAATTTCACCCGCCGCTGCCTCGCACCACCCGGCAGCTCTCTGGAGGAGGGAAGGAAACTGCTTTATCCTCTTCAAAGCGTTATCTCTATGTGAGGAGGATTATAGCACGAATTATGTCGGGTGTCAAGCATGGAAATGCAAAAGTCTCTCAGGGGAATACATATTCGTAGGGCTTAAGTCATGACTTAAGCCCTACGATGAAACACCGGGGACGGTTTCTCGTCCCCGGTGCAATGCTTATTCGATAACCTGAATCCAGCCCTCGGGGGCCTCAATGCGGCCCATCTGGATGCCGGTGAGGGTGTCGTAGAGCTTCTGGATGGTGGGGCCCATGCCGGCGTAGTGGATTTCCTTGCCGTGGTCTACGATGGTACCCAAGGGGGAGATGACGGCGGCGGTGCCGCACAGACCTGCCTCGGTGAAGTCGCCCAGCTCGGTCAGGGCCACGGGACGCTCCTCAACCTCCATGCCCAGGTACTCCTTGGCAACGTACACCAGAGAGCGGCGGGTGATGGAGGGCAGAATGGTGTCGGACTTGGGGGTGACAAGGGTGTTGCCCTTAACGAAGATGATGTTGGCGCCGCCGGTTTCCTCGATGTGGGTGCGGGTGGCGGAGTCCACATACACGTTCTCGTCGTAGCCCTTCTCGTGGGCATCCACGATGTTATAAAGGCTCATGGCGTAGTTCAGGCCGGCCTTGACGTGACCGGTGCCCCGGGGGGCGGCGCGGTCGAGGTCGGAGATGCGGACGGTCAGGGGCTTTACGCCGCCCTTGAAGTAGGGGCCCACAGGGGTGGCGAAGACCCGGAACTGGTACTCATTGGCGGGCTTGACGCCGATAATGGAATCATAGCCGAACATGAAGGGCCGTATGTACAGAGTTGCGCCGGAGCCGAAGGGAGGAACCCACTGGGCATTGGCCCGGACGGTCTGGACAACCGCGTCCACGAACTTATCCTCGGGGTAGACGGGCATCTTCAGACGCGCGCAGGACTGGGCCATCCGGGCGGCGTTCAGGTCGGGGCGGAAGCAGACGATGCGGCCGTCCTCGGCGGTGTAGGCCTTCATGCCCTCAAAACAGGTCTGGGCGTATTGCAGCACGCAGGCGCACTCGCTCATGGTGATGGTGGCGTCGTCGGTCAGGCAGCCTGCATCCCAGGCGCCGTTTTTGTAGTTGGAGACGAACCGCTTGTCGGTCTTGACGTAGCCGAAGCCAAGGCTGCTCCAGTCGATATTTTTCTTTTCCATGGGAAACACCTCTCATAGCTATCAGATGATTCTCCATTTTACCACTGCTGCCGCCCCAGGTCAATAGGGCGGGACGAAAAATGTTTCTTCCTGACGGACAGATGTTCCTGACATAAACGCACAAAAACAGTTGGCTGAATTTGTAAAAAATGACTTGACTTTAGCGGTGTAAAGTGATAAAGTTATCAAAACAAAATAGGTGGAAAGGAATCGAGTATCATGACAAAACTACGACACCGTGACGAGGAATTGTTTTACGAAGCCATTCTGACCCTGCGCACGCAGGAAGAATGCAGACGCTTTTTTGAGGATATCTGCACCATTAAGGAATTGCAGGCCATTTCCCAGCGGATGCGGGTGGCCTGCCTGCTGGACAGCGGCAAAAACTATTTAGAGGTGTCGGAGACCACCGGGGCCAGCTCCGCCACCATCAGTCGGGTGAATCGGTGCTTAAACTACGGCAGCGGCTACCGGGAGGCTATCGACAATTTGAAGAAAGCGGGAAAGCTCAATGACGACGGATCAGATTTGGAGAAATGAGGAGCAGGCGGTGTTCGCCCTGCGGGGGCTGTACCAGCGCTACGGCTACGCTCCGTATAAAATGAGCCAGTTTGAAGAATACGACCTGTATGTGCGCAACAAGGACTTTTTGATTTCGGATAAGATTATCACCTTCTCCGGCGAGGGCGGCAAGCTCATGGCCCTGAAACCCGATGTAACACTGTCCATCGTGAAGAACGCCCCGGAGGAACCCGGCGTGGTGCAGAAGGTCTACTACAGCGAGAACGTCTACCGGGATTACCGGGAGATCATGCAGGCGGGGCTGGAATGTGTGGGCGACCTGACGGACTACGACATCGCCGAGGCGGTGCTGCTGGCGGTGAAGAGTCTGGACACGCTAGGGGGCCGGTATGTGCTGGATATCTCCCACATGGGCCTGCTGGCGGCGGTGCTGGAGCGCTGCGGCTTTGATGAGGTGAAGCAGAAGCAGGCTATGGCCTGCCTGCGGCAGAAGAATACCCATGATTTAAGGCAGCTGTGCGGGGAGAACGAGGAAGGCTGGCAGACATTGCAGGCTATCTCCGCCTGCCGGGGCGGGGCGGAGGCGCTGGAAGCACTGTCCCCTTACCTGACCGGGGAAGCGGAACAGACGGCGGTGGCGGAGCTGAAAGCTCTGCTGGAAATGCTGAAAGAACGAGGCTATGAGGAATGCGTGCGGATGGATTTCTCCGTCAGTAACGACCTGGGCTATTACAGCGGCGTGGTGTTCCGGGGCTATTTGGAGGGAATTCCCGCGAGCATTCTCTCTGGCGGGCAGTATGATAAGCTGCCCCGGAAAATGGGCCGGAAGAGCCGTGCCATCGGCTTCGCGGTGTATGCCGATTTGTTACAGGAACGGAACCGGGAGGATGGCGCTTTTGATGTGGACACGCTGGTTCTCCACGATGGCACCGTGCCCCTGGCTGAGGTGAACCGGGCGGCGAAGGCGGCATCGAAGAACGGAAGCGTGCTGGTGGCTACCACCGCGCCCAAGGGCAGAAGCTGGAAGAATCTGATAGAGTTAAAAGGAGTGGCGGCGCAATGAAGGATTGGATTAACATTGCCCTTCCCAAGGGCCGGCTGGGTGAAAAGGCCTATGGGATGCTCAAAAACAGTGGCTACCCCTGCCCCGCCATCGAGGACCCGGGCAGAAAGCTGATCTTCGAGAACCCGGAAAAAATGGTTCGCTACTTCTGGGTCAAGCCCTCGGACGTTGCCATCTACGTGGAGCGGGGAGCAGCGGACCTGGGCATCGTGGGCAAGGATATATTGCTTGAATACGAGCCGGAGGTCTACGAGCTTTTGGATTTGAAAATGGGAAAGTGCCGCATGGCGGTGGCAGGAAAGAAGGATTTCCGGGAACCGGTGGGGCAGACCCTGAAGGTCGCCACCAAATTTCCCAACATTACCCGGAATTTCTATGCCGGAAAGTGCCGGGACATCGATATTATCCACCTGAACGGCTCCATTGAGCTGGCCCCGATCTTAGGCCTGAGCCACGTCATCGTGGATATTGTGGAGACGGGCACGACACTGCGGGAAAATAATCTGGCGGTGCACGAGGAGATCGTGCCCATCAGCGCCCGGCTCATTGCCAACGTGGCCAGCTATCAGTTCAAAGATGCGCAAATCAATGCCATTCGGGAGAGTTTGCGGAAGCAGGTGGAAGAAAATGATTAAAATTATGAAATACGGGCAGGTGCCGAATTCCGAGATTTTTGCGCGGGTCACCCCTACGGTGGATGTGTCGGGCATCGTGACCGACATTCTTTACGATGTGCGCAAAAACGGCGACCAGGCGGTGTTTGCCTACTGCGCGAAATTCGACAAGGCGGAGCTTACCACCCTGGAAGTCTCCAAACAGGAGATTGAAGAAGCGCTGAATCAGGTTGAGCCGGAATTTTTGAAGATTTTGGAGGAAGCGGCGGCAAATATTCGCGCTTTCCACTCCCGTCAGGTGCGCAATAGCTTTGTGATGGCGGACAAGCCCGGCATCGTGCTGGGCCAGAAGGTGACCCCCATCGAGAAGGTGGGCGTCTACGTTCCCGGGGGTACGGCGGCTTACCCTTCCACCGTGCTGATGGACACCATCCCCGCGAAAATCGCCGGGTGTCCCCAGATTGTGATGGTGACCCCTCCCGGCAGAGACGGAAAGGTGAACCCCGCCATTCTGGCGGCGGCCAGCATCGCCGGGGTAGACAGAATTTTCAAGGTCGGCGGGGCACAGGCCATTGCTGCTCTGGCCTACGGCACGCAGTCCATTCCCAAGGTGGATAAAATTGTCGGCCCCGGCAACGCCTTCGTGGCGGAGGCCAAGAAGCAGGTTTTTGGCATGGTGTCCATCGACATGATCGCGGGACCCAGTGAGATTCTGGTGATTGCCGACGGGAAAAGCAACCCCGTTCATGTAGCCGCAGACCTTTTAAGTCAGGCCGAGCACGACAAGCTGGCCAGCGCGGTGCTGGTGACGGACAGTGAAGTATTGGCGAAAGCCGTCAGCGAGGAGCTGGAACGCCAGCTGCCCAAGCTGCCCCGGGAGGAGATTGCCCGGGCTTCCATTGAGAATAACGGCAAGATCATTGTGGCAAACAGCCTGATGGCGGGCATTGAAATCGCCAACGAGATTGCTCCGGAGCATCTGGAGCTGATGGTGGAGGACCCCTTTGCTTACTTGGACGCAGTGAAAAACGCCGGTTCCATCTTCATGGGCCGCAGCTGCCCGGAGGCGCTGGGCGACTACTTTGCCGGCCCCAACCACACCCTGCCCACCTCCGGCACAGCCCGGTTTTCCAGCCCCCTGAGCGTGGACGATTTCGTGAAAAAGAGCCAGTTCAGCTACTACACCTCTGACGCACTGGCAGCGGTGACGGAGAAAATCGCGGCATTTGCGGAAAAAGAGGGACTCCGGGCCCATGGCCGCAGCGTCACCATCCGGAAGGAGGGGTTAGATTGAGCCGGTTTCTGAACCAGCAGTACCAAAGCCTGGAGGCCTATACCCCCGGCGAGCAGCCCAGAGATCAGCAGTACATCAAGCTGAATACCAACGAATCCCCCTATCCCCCGGCCTCTTCCGTGGTGGAAGCCATGAGCGCCGAACAGGTAGAGCTGCTGCGGTTGTACTCCGATCCCACGGCGAAAAATCTCAAGGAAAAGCTGGCTGGGCTGTACGGGGTCAGTCCGGAAAATGTGTTCGTTTCCAACGGCTCCGATGAAGTCCTGAACTTTGCCTTCATGGCCTTCGGCGGGGGCGGCGTGGCGTTTCCGGATATCAGCTACGGTTTTTACGAAGTTTACGCGGAGCTTTACGGCATCAACGCCGAGAAGATTCCGCTGGAAAGTGACTTTTCCATTGATTATCGGAAGTATTGCGGCAAGAACAAACTGGTGGTCATTGCTAACCCCAATGCCCCCACGGGCATGACCATTCCTGTCTGGCAGATCGAGGAAATCGTAAAGACGAACCCCGACGCTGTGGTGCTCATTGACGAGGCCTATGTGGATTTCGGCGGGGAGACCTGTCTGCCACTGGTCAGAACATATGACAATCTTCTCGTGACCCGCACCTTTTCCAAATCCCGCTGTTTGGCCGGAGGACGGCTGGGCTACGCCTTTGCCAGTCCTGAGATCATTGCGGATTTGGAGAAAATCAAGTATTCCACCAATCCCTACAACATTAACCGCCTGACCCTGCTGCTGGGCGAAAAAACCGTAGAGGCGGAGGGCTACTATCAGGAAAAATGCCGGGAAATTGAAGAAACCCGGGCGTGGACGACAGCGCAGTTGAAGGAACTGGGCTTCAC
>CAMGCA010000110.1 GCA_946011705.1 uncultured Clostridia bacterium
GAAAACATTATTTCGTCTCAGCAATCACACTGGAATTTGTTAAAAAAAGCCGAAAACCCTTGAAAACAAAGGCTTTCGGCGTTGTTAGCTGGCGTCCCAAAGAGGACTTGAACCTCCGACCCCACGCTTAGGAGGCGTGTGCTCTATCCAACTGAGCTATTGGGACGTATTTAATTTTTTTGTCAGCCTCCGTAATTATCGGACTCAGCTCCCAACTTAGGTTTTTCCAAGGTGAGCGTTGTAACGTAACCTTAGGAGGCGGCCGCTCTATACAACTGAGCTACTGGAGCCTATTTACCTCGCTATTCTACCTGAAATACGCCCTCCTGTCAAGCGGTTTCACGCAGAGTCCACGACAATCGCATGAAAACTTCCATCCACACTTTTTCAGACTGTTCAAATTTTTCAAGAATTCAGTATCACTTCAAGGAGTCTAGTGGGGCACAGACTGATTGCGTAGCGTTTCTTTTTCATAGACCCTTTCTTTTTCGACACTTCTGTAATCTTTAGGGCAACACCGCACAAGTGCCACAATCCGCATTATCCAATAGATGCCGAATTGTTCATTGAGCCTATCAAATGGCAAATGCTGATTCACTTGCTTATGATCACCGGCTGCCGCCGCGGTGAAATCGTGGGGCTGAAATGGGATCGTGTCAACTGGGCAGATTCTTCCATCCGTATTGACACCACACTACTGTACACCCCGGACAGGGGCGTGTATGAATCCACCACCAAAACAGGCGCAGACCGCACCATCAAGCTGCCAAAGGAAACCATGGAACTGCTCCGGCAGTATAAGGTATGGCAGCTGGAAACCCGGCTGGCCATGGGTGACCGCTGGAAGGATACGCCCTATGTATTCACCGGGGAGTGTGGCGGGTGCATGGCCCCTGACACCCTCAGCGGCTATCTGACCCGGTTTGAGAAGAAATACAGCTTGCCCCACATCCACGCCCACAAATTTCGGCACAGCATGGCATCTGTCCTGTACTTCTCCGGGGCCGACCCGGTGAGCATCTCCAAACGGCTGGGACACGCTCAGGTGAGCACCACCCAGAATATCTATTCCCACCTGATCGAACAGGCCGACACCCAGTCGGCAGAGCGGATTGCGGACGCTATTTTCCGCACGGAAAAGAAGCTGGGGTGACCCAAAATTTTGCAATTGACCCAAAATTGACCCAAAATCAAAAATCAGGCAAATGCAAATCAGCCCCAAAAGTACGAAAAAAGCCCGGAATCTTGACGATTCTGGGCTTTTTAGGTGGTACGCCGGAAGGGACTCGTTACACTACGGTGTCGGCGTCGTCGAGCCGCCGCCGAGCAAATGTCCACCGGACATTTGCATTTTATGGTTCGAGTCCCTCCCGAAAAAGCAAAAACGGGTCATCCCGAATGGGATAACCCGCTTTTGGTACGCCGGAAGGGACTCGAACCCCCGACCTACTGATTCGTAGTCAGTCACTCTATCCAACTGAGCTACCGGCGCATGTCTTAGGCGACTGCAACATAATAGCACACCCGTTATGAAAATGCAAGCATTATTTTCAAAAAATATCAAAATTTTTTATGCAGCCCTTCACCAGTTGACGCAGGAACACAAATATTGTAAAATAGCAGATACGCAAAGGAGGCGGTATCTTGGCGGCGACACCGAATTTGTCTGAACTCCCCCAGCTGCTGCTGCCCTGGTATCAGCAAAACCACCGGGAATTGCCCTGGCGGACGGATCGGCAGCCTTACCATATCTGGCTGTCAGAAATTAAGCTCCAGCAGACCCGGGTGGAGGCCGTGAAGGGGTACTACACCCGTTTCCTGGCTACACTGCCGGATATTCCGGCCCTAGCCGGATGTGACGATGAACTGCTGCACAAGCTATGGGAGGGTCTGGGCTACTACAGCCGGGTTCGGAATCTGAAAAAGGCCGCTCAGGTTATCATGGAGCGGTATGACAGCGTGTTCCCGACAAATCACGCCCAGGTGCTGGCGCTGCCGGGCATCGGCGCGTACACCGCCGGAGCCATCTGCTCCATCGCCTTTAACCAGCCCACCCCCGCCGTGGATGGGAACGTGCTTCGGGTGGTGTCCCGGCTGACGGATGACCCCTCCCCTATTGATCTGCCGGATACAAAGCGGCGGGTCAACCGGCTGCTTTCCGGAATCTACCCCGCAGAAGCCGGGGATTTTACCCAGGCGCTGATGGAATTGGGCGCCACCGTCTGCGGCCCCAACAGGGCGCCGGACTGCGGGAATTGTCCCTGCAAGGGCCTCTGTGTCGGTTTTCAGCGGGGTACGGCAGAGAATCTGCCTGTGAAGTCTCCCAAAAGGGAGCGGCGGCAGGAGGACCGCACCGTGTTCATCCTCAGCTGCGATGGCCGCTTTGCCCTGGAAAAACGACCTGATAAAGGCCTGCTGGCCGGACTCTGGCAGTTCCCCAACGTGCCGGGCAAGCTGGATACCCGGGCCGCGCTGGATGCGGTGACCGCCATGGGCCTGCACCCCAGGGAGCTTCTGCGGGAAGTGGAGAAAACGCATATTTTCACCCACATTCAGTGGAATATGAAGGGAATTTATCTGGAAGTTGCCGAAGCAGGCGGCAGCTTTCTGTGGTTTACGGAAGAAGAAATCAATTCGCAGGCGGCTCTGCCCACGGCATTCCGCCAATTCTGGGAGAAATAAAATGTTTGACTATCATATGCATTCCCGGGTGTCCTTTGACGGACAGGACACCGGACTGTCCATGGCACTTGCCGCGGCGAAGGCGGGGCTGACCGAAATCTGCTTTACGGATCATATTGACTATGATCCCTTTGGAACCATGGGCAATATGGCCTTTGACACCGATGAGTATAGCGCCGAGTATGATTCTCTGGCGGTGCCGGGGCTGAAAATCCGGCGGGGCATGGAATTCGGCATGACCCGGGATAACCTTGAACAGTTCCGTAAGGATCTGAGCCGCCGTGACTTTGATTTTGTTCTCGGTTCCATCCATTTTGTGGACGGGCTGGATGTGTATATGCGCCCCTTCTGGGAAGGGAAGACCGTATTTCAGGCGGAGCGGCGATGCCTTGAGGAGACCCTGGCCTGCGTGCGGGTGCACACGGACTATGACGTGCTGGCGCACCTGACCTACATCGGAAAAACCATGGGCCACCCCTGCCCCCGTCCTGTTGCCTTTGACGATCACCGGGAGCTGATCGACGAGATTCTTCGCACCCTCGCGGAAAAAGGCAAGGGGCTGGAGCTGAACACCAGCGGCATGGACCGCTGCGGCGGCTTTCTCCCCACCGCGGACTACTTCCGCCGGTTCAAAGAGCTGGGCGGCGAAATCGTCACCGTAGGTTCCGATGCCCACCAGTGCGCCCGGGTGGGCCAGTATTCCAAAGAGGCCTGCGAACTTCTGCGGGATATTTTCGGATATGTATGTACCTTTGAGGGAAGAAAACCCATATTTCATAGAGTGTGAAGAGTGAAGAGTGGAGTTGTGGTATCGCCTTCGGCGATAGATTAAAACTAACTCCTAACGCCTAACTTCTAACTCTTAGCTCTCCACTCTTAACTCTCCACTCTCCACCCTCAACTCTCCCCATCCTCTTGCTTTTTTCTCTGATATATGGTAAAATTCCCACAGAAAACCAGTTTCTTACGCTCATTTCAGGTAAAGGATGTGTAGATATAGAATGAAAAAACTGAGCCGGGGCGCTTTTGAGGATATGAAGGGCTTTGTCCGGGTGGCGGAGACGCTGCTGGAAATCACCATCCTCACGCTGGCGTACTATGTTGTCTGGATGAATGGCTACGATCTGGCATACTTTGCCTATAAGGGCAAGTACGTTCTCATGGGCGTATATGCCGTGCTCCTGTACGCCCTGTTCCTGAATTCCGACTGCACCATGTTCGGTCAGCTTCACCGGGTGGATCTCATGATCGGGCAGGTCATATCCATTTTTCTGGTCAATATCATTACCTACCTCCAGCTGTGCCTCATCGCCAACGGCGTTCTGCCCGTAGGTCCCATGATGGCGCTGACCGGGGCGGACATTGTCATTGCTATATTGCTGATTTTTCTGTACACCAGCCTGTATCACCGTCTGTACGCTCCCCACGATATGCTGCTGGTCTATGGGCACCGGCGGGGTGTGGAGCTGAAAATCAAAATGGACACCCGGAAGGATAAATACAATATCAGCGGTCTCATTTCCTCTGACGAGGGTTTTGACAGAATTGTGCGGGAGATTCCAAAATATGACGCGGTGATCCTCAACGATGTACCGGCGCCCCTGCGAAACGACCTGCTGAAATACTGCTACCGCTACCGGGTACGCACCTATGTCTCCCCCAAGCTGACGGATATCATGCTACGGGGTGCCCGGAATATTACCCTGTTCGATACCCCTTTGCTGTTGGTCAAGGGCACCGGCCTGACTCCGGCGGAACGGGTTGCAAAGCGGGCCATGGACATTCTGCTCAGCGCCCTTGTGCTGCTGATTCTCTCCCCTCTCATGCTGCTGATCGCGGCGGCTATCAAGCTGGAGGACGGCGGGCCTGTGTTCTTCCGGCAGAAGCGCCTGACCCGGAACGGCCGGGAATTTGACATTCTCAAGTTCCGCAGTATGGTGGTGGACGCGGAAAAATACGCCGGGGCCGTGCTGGCTACGGACAACGACCCCCGGATCACCCGGGTGGGCCGGATTATCCGCCCCTTCCGCCTGGACGAGCTGCCTCAGCTCATTAACATTCTCAAGGGCGACATGAGCATCGTCGGCCCCCGGCCCGAGCGCAAGGTCATCGCCGACGAATACTGCAAGGACATTCCGGAGTTTGCCTACCGTCTGAAGGTTCGGGGCGGTCTGACGGGCTACGCCCAGATCTACGGCAAGTACAATACCAGCGCCTACGACAAGCTGCGGCTGGACCTCATGTATATCGAAAATTACTCCCTGCTGCTGGACATCAAGCTGATGATTCTGACCATCCGGATTCTGTTCAGCAAGGAGAGCACCGAGGGCGTGGACAAGGCCGCGGAAAACCAGAAGCTGGCAGACGAGCTGCTGAAAGAGCTGGATCAGGATACCTGATTGATCAGGGCGGAGTGTTTCCTCCGCCCTGTCTGATTTTGGAAGGGAGTGTATCCAAATGAAAGAGCGTAAACGAAGCGGAAACAGCATTCTTCGTGTGGTATTCGTGGCGGTTTCCTTTCTTCTGCAAATCTTCTGGCTGCTGGCGCTGACCATTAAGCTCAACGTCTACTCAGGCGCACTGTCCCTGATGAGCACCATTCTGAGTATTCTGGTGGTGCTGCGGCTGAACAGCAAGCACACCAACACCGCCATGAAGGTGCCCTGGATCATGCTGATTCTGGTGCTGCCGGTGATGGGGCTGAGCCTGTATCTGCTGGTGGAGATGCTGGGCGACCCCGGCGTGGGCAAGCGGCTCCGGGCCATCCGGGAGGATATGAAGGATGAGATTCCCGCCGGGGCTGACGCCACATTGGAGAAGCTGGAGAAAATTGACCTGCCCAGCGCCAATCAGGCCCGGTATCTTTGGAACTGCACCCGCTGGCCCGTGTATGAAAACACCGCCGTGCATTTCTACGCCGAGGCAAAGGATGCCTTCGAGGCCATGAAGGCCGATCTGGAGAAGGCGGAAAAATTCATCTTCATGGAGTATTTCATTGTGGAGGACAGCTCCTGCTTCCGGGAAATCGAGGATATTCTCATCCGCAAACGGGCACAGGGGGTGGAAGTCCGGTTTCTGTACGATGATATCGGCTCCGTGGGCAAGGTGAATATGTTCTTCGCCAAACGGCTGGTGGAGGAGGGCATTGCCTGCCGGCCCTTCAACCCCGCCCTTCCCCTGCTGAACATCTTCCTGAACCACCGGGATCATCGGAAGATCACCGTCATTGACGGCAAGGTGGGCTTTACCGGGGGCTACAATCTGGCGGAGGAGTACTTTGACCGGAAGCATCCCTACGGAAAGTGGAAGGACACGGGACTGCGGCTGGAGGGCGAAGCGGTACGCAGTCTCACCGCCGCCTTTCTGGAACTGTGGAGCGTCCAGAACAACCAGCGAGAGGATTACGGTCAGTATCTGAACATCGTGCACTCCGTGCCCGCCACGGGCTTTGTCCAGCCCTTCGCGGACAACCCACTGGGGCAGGAGCGGGCTGCTGAGGAGGTCTACCTGAACCTGACCTCCCAGTCAAATATTCAGCTGTACTTCATGACGCCCTACCTCATCATCACCGACGAAATGCACCGGGCCCTGCGGCTGGCCGCCAAGCGGGGCGTAGATGTGCGCATCATCACTCCGGGCATCCCGGACAAGAAGACGGTGTACGCCGTGACCCGCTCTTACTACGCGGGGCTGGCGCGTCAGGGCGTGCGGATTTATGAGTACACCCCCGGCTTCTGCCACGCCAAGCAGTGCCTCTGCGATGGGCGCATCGCCACGGTGGGCACCTCCAATCTGGACTACCGAAGCCTGTACCACCACTTTGAGAACAACGTGGTGCTCTACGGCTGTGACGCGGTGCGGGATATTGCGGCGGATTTTCAGCGAACCTTCCCCCAGTGCCGGGAGGTCACGGAAAACTACCGGGCCGGACGGGGCGCAATGCTGCGGACATGGCAGTACATCCTGCGGCTGTTTGCCCCCCTAATGTAGGCGGCCAGTGGCCGCTGACAATGCGTCACGAACCCGGGCAAACCAGCACAGCGCCGTGCCACCCCGAGGGAGGCGAAGCCGCGTCCACCGGCGGCGCGTTTGGATATCAATTGGGGCTTGATTTTTGGGGAAGTTGGTATTACAATAGGCACTGACATTTCAATCAGCAAGGGAGCTTGTGGTGCGAGGCT
>CAMGCA010000111.1 GCA_946011705.1 uncultured Clostridia bacterium
GGGGCGTGTCCTCGGAGAACCTGTCGGCGGAGCTGCCCTCGCTGCGGGTGTGCATGGCGACGCTGCGGAAGAAGCTGGAGGTGGACCAGAGCCATCCCCAGTATATCCAGACCCACATCGGCGTGGGCTACCGCATGATCCAGTGCCGCCCCGAGGACGAGAAGCAGGGGAGCGTCTGAGCGGAGAAGTGCGGGCATCGCGGCCCGCGGACAATGGGGGCGTCCTGTCATGGGGAGCAGCCCGCGAGGGGGCCTTCACATCCCCTCAATAGGTGGCTTCGATGCGCTGGACCTCCTGGTAGAGCCAGGTGTTTACCGGCACGTCCAGCCCCAAGTGCCTTGCATAGCGGCAGATGGTGCCGGCGAACAGCTCCACCTCGCTTTTGCGGTGGGCCTTGCCGGCCTGGCGCATGGAGGGTGCGCCGTTGGGCGGGAAGCGGTCGATGATGCCCACCCAGTGGCGGATATCCGCCTCCGAGAGGGGGATGCCCTGGGCGTTGGCCACCAGAATGACCTCTTTCATGGCCCCCAGCATGGTCTCGCGGGCCTTGCTGCCCGGCTGCTGCAAGCCGCCGTAGCCGCACTGAAAGACCATGGTAGACTGGTTGCAGCCCACGTTGCACAACAGCTTGCTCCACATGTGGGTGCGGATGTCCTCCGGCAGGGAGTAGGGGAAGCCGATCTTATCAAAAAAGGCGGTGAGACGGTCCAGGTGGCGCCGGTCCAGCTCCGCGGGCACGCCCACGGCAAGCTCCCCCAGGGGGTCCGCCGCGGCGCGGTTGCCCTCCTTCACGGCGGACATCTTCTGGGCTACACACCACACCACCTGCTGCGGCGTGAAGGCGTCGCCCAGGATTTGCTCGCTGGACACGCCGTTGAGGACGGAAACCAGAGTGGTCTCCGGCGTCACCAGATGGCGGCAGAGGCGGATGGCCGCATCCAGCGCGCCGAATTTCTCGGCAAAGAGCAGCAGGTCCGGCTTTTGGGTGCAGTCCTCCGCGGCGGTGTAGTTGAAGTCACAGCGCGCTCCGTTGAAGTACACGCCCTCCGCCTCGTAGCGGCGGATGCGCGCACGGTCCGCCAGGACCAGCACGTTCTCCCGCCCGCAGCCCTGGGTCAGGAGGTGGGCGAACAGGGTGCCCAAGGCCCCCAGGCCCACCACACCCACGGTCTTGATGTCGTTCATAGCAGTACCTCGTATGTTCAAAATGAAAATCGGACGGAAAAAGCGGCGGGGGTCCCGCCGCTTTTCATTGTTTACTCAAAGCCGCTCCAGCCATTTCAGGTCGTAAGGCTCAAATACCACGTTTTTGTAGGCGTCCACATCCAGCTTCACGCCGGTCCAGTCGGAGTGGATGTCGCCGTTTTGCTTGATGAGGATGTCGTAGAGAATGTCGTAGGTCACGCCGTCGGCGGGGTCAGTCTCCACGATGGTGGAGTAGGGCAGGGTCTTGTGGTAGGTCAGCTCCATGCCCTTGTAGTCGAAGTGGAAGCCGTTGCGCATGCGGCAGCCGTCCAGACCGGTGTAGCGGGCCACCTGCTTGAGGTCGTGGAGAATCTTGTCCCCCTCGGTCTCGTAGAGATTTTCCGGCGTGGTGGCGGTATAGTCAAACCGGAACTGGATGGATGCGCCGGGAAGGCGGAGGAACCGCTCCATGTAGGGGATGAGGCCCTCGGCGGGATAGTTCTTGTAAAGCACGCAGTTGATGCGGAACTTCACGGGCAGGCGGCGCAGCAGATCGTCGTTGGACTCCACCACGTACTTCTGCATGTGGCGGGAGACGTTGATGCAGGTGATCTTGTGCTTGTTGCGCTCCGCAAAGGCCAAGATGTCGCCCTCGGAGGTGTGCTCGGAGACGGGGAGGGTGGTGTTGATATACACCTTGTGGGTGGTGGGGATCTGGTCCAGCATGACCTGGAGCTGGTCGATATCGGCAAAGGGCTCGCCGCCGGTGAATACGAAGTCGCACTCGGGGGTGATGGCGTCCATGCACCGGATGCTCTCGCAGATTTTCTCCAGGGAGAAGCCCGTCATATCCGCGTACTCGCCCTTGTTAATGCAAAAGGGACAGTGGTTTTTGCAGTCGTACGGCACGAAGATGGTGACAGTGGCACCGCCCTGACGTGTCTTGTAGGGATGTTTCATGGTAGTGATCGGCCTTTCGTAACATACGTCAGGGCGGGGACGCGCCCGCCCGCGTATGGGAATCGTCATATACAACTTTACATTTTAATGGATTTACGCAATAAGGTCAAGAGAAAAAATACGTTCTTCCGCCAAATCTTGGCCAAGGTGAAGCTTCATAATTATTGCGAAAGGTATTTCCGGCCTTTCGCAATTCTTTTTTACATCGTGGAGGTAAGCAAAATGAAGATCATCGGAATCAGGCCCAGCGAGTTCAAGGGGGATGACGGCCAGACCGTCACCGGCAAGAATATCTATCTGACCTATCCGCTGGATAAGGGCGAGGGCATCGGCGCGGAGCGTGTCTATCTGACCACCTCCAAGCTCAACAGCCTGGGCTATGTGCCCTCCGTGGGTGATGAGGTTCGCGTGGAGTATAACCGCTGGGGCAAGTGCTGCGGTATGGAGCTGATCTGATTATGAAGAAGTGGACTGTTTTTCTTCCTGGGAATCGGATCGCCTGGCTGGAGAGTGATGATCCTGACGCTGATCTATTCCTGTTAGGACTGCACGAGTATGCTTTGATGCAGGAACTCTGTGATAATCCTGGATATCCTCAGCTTATCCCGCCCCAGGTCGGCTGATTTATTAATTATCCTTTGCTGCTGAATGTCGTGACGACATGCACGGTCAAGGTTGAGCTTGTAAAACGGCGCTCGGAAGCGCCGAAGGGCTCACTTGACATCATATCGAATTGCGGGAAGTGGTTGAGGTATGGGCGTTTCTCCGGCGTACTCCATTCATCGCTATCGGGATGACATTTACAAGGTCGTTGCCTGGAAGGGTCGCCGTGATCCTGACATGGTTTACATTCGTGACCGTGAGAACGAGCAGCGTAACGAGAGCAAGCTGGATAACAACCTTTCCCGTGCGCGCTCCATGGTGCTGCAATACGCCCTGTGTAATCCCTGGGAGTATTTCTTCACCGGCACCCTGGACGCCGACAAATGGCAGCGTGATGATCTGGACAGCTTCATGCGCGATTTTGAGCAGAAGATCAGGGACTGGCGCAAGGAATACGGTTTCAAGCTTGATGTGCTCCTGGTGCCGGAGCGGCACAAGGATGGTATGTGGCACGTTCATGGTCTCATCAACAATCTGCCGGAGTACTACACCAGCGGTTTTTACTGGCTGCCGCTGCCCTCGCTTCATATGACGCCGTACCCCTGGAAGCTGTGCCAGGGCGATTACCGTTCCTGGCCGGACTTCCAGGACCGTTACGGTTACTGCTCTCTGGGGCGTGTCCGTGATCCCGTGGCTACGGCCTATTACGTGACCAAGTACATAGGCAAGGATATTGCCCAGCGCGCCGGTGATCTGGGGAAGCACCTGTATTTCCATAGTCGGCCCCTCAAAAAGGCCGAAAAGGCGTCAGACGTCTATATCTTTCAACCGGAGTTGGACAAGCTCTGCACGGAGGATTACGACTTTTGCAAAACCGGCATGGTGGAGGATGCTAATTGGACTTTCCCATACGTCTGGGACGGTGTGGATTGCTCTGAAGATTTCCTTCATTTTGCACCGCTGCGCGATCCGCTGGAGGGCTTTGACCCGCGCAGCATTGACCCATTCTTTGAGCAAACGCGTATTTTCTGATCGTTCCCTTTCTGCTGGGCGGCGTCCCTATCCGCCGTTCAGCAGAGATATTGCGGGGTAGTGTAGTGGCAGCACGGCAGGTTCTGCACCTGCAAATCTGAGTTCGAATCTCAGCCCCGCCACCATAAATTTAAAAGGAAGGAGGAGTGACTGCAGGAGCCTGTTACTGGCATGGCTGCGATCCTGGCCCAGGGTGAAACCGTCGCCACCCTGATCGGTGATGTCTGGGATATCATCACGGCAAACCCCGTGCTTTCCACTTTTGTGGTGTGCGGTCTGATCACCGCTGCGATCGGCGTCTTCGGTGCCATCAAGGGCACGTCCCACTTCTGATCCCTGGCAAATGGGGACGGGGAATGGTCCCCGTCCCCATGATTTTTATCTGGAGGTTTCGTATGATCTCATTTCTGACTGGCGCCCTGGGCCTTTTTGACAGCACGGTAAGGGCTATGATGGCTGAGCCGCTTATGGTGTTTTTCCTGGTGTTCCTGCTGCTGGTGGCTGTGACGGTGCTTTTTGTTTCCTTGGCTTCCCTCTCCAATAGTCTGCACCGGAGGTGATCTGCTTGGATAAGGATGATATCAAGTGCCTTATAGATTGTGAGCTTTTCAGCACCATGGCGGTAATCCGCTGGCTCCGGCAGCTCCTGGCAGCAGAAAAGGACAAGCCCTGATGGGCCTGTCCTTCATTTGATAGATTCCAGTTCCTTACGGAATTTTTCGCTGGCTGCGTGCAGTTTCTTCAGCATTTTTGTTTCTTCTCGGCTCTTCATGCCGTCGTCCTGCATAGCTGCCAGGTCGCATGCCTGGTCAAAGGTACGAGTTAGCGTGATCATGTTTGTGATCTGTGCTTGTATGTAGTTATTCATTAAAATTTCCTCCTTGGAGGTTTTCTTATGCGAGTTAAGAAAATTATACCATTATTTGTCTTTTTTGCAATGGTCATTTCGCTTTTTTCTGTCCCTGCGCATGCTACATATGGTGGAGGTATTGGCCGCGCTGATCTTTGGGAGTGGACTTATGGCCTCTATCAGTCTGGCAATACAGATTTTAACCCCGGTGGTATTTATGGTGGAGGCGGTGGTCGTGATGATCTCTCCGCAGTGTATTCCTCCTACGTCTCCACCCTGGACAGCACCACCGCATCTTCTTTTGTGGCCGTAACTGGTTTTTCTGTCGGTTCTACAAGTCAATTTTCCTATGTTCGTAAAGCGTTGAAAAACTGGGTTAAATCTTCTGCTACGAATATAACGAAGCTGTTTTTAAATTTAGGCGTAAATGATAAGGTTTTTGTTTTTGGTGAAACATCTTCATTCCTTTATGGTGCATACTGGGATGATACTGGCAAATTAGTTGTTGGACAGTTTACTAACCCTCGTGGCGCTGTATCTCCTTTGTGGTTGGGTGTTTTTTCTTTATCTGATCTTGAACTTCTTGAGGTTGGTTCTTTTTCTAATTGGCAATATTGTACTTCTATTTCTGCTTTGTATTATTCTGCATCATATGCATCTTCCTCTCCAAATTTTGCTTCTTCTACTGTTGCCTATTTTGATCCTTCGCGTGATTTTATTATGTATGATTACGATGAATATCCATGTTTTCCTTGTGTTGTTAGTTATTCTGGTCGTACTGAATTTACTGAAGAATCTTATGCTGGTGTGTCTTTAGTATTTGGTGACGGTTGTTCTTCTGCATCTTCTCCCAGTGCGATATCTTGGGACAACTCTCGTGTTGTCGTTGCTCCCTCCGGAACCGATGCCACCACCCGCCCCACCTCCATCACCGGCAACTACGGCATTATCGGCGATGATGGCCAGCTGACCAGCGTAGGCACGCAAACTATTGTGATTGTGGGCATCAGCACCTATTACAACCCCGTCACCAGTACCACCTATGACCTCTCCGGTTGGACTTACGACTATTCCACCCGCACCTATGACCTCTCCACCACCTCCGGCGATACGATCACCGTTGAATATGCTGACGAGAGCGTGAACATCACGGAGGGCGACACCGTTTATAATGTCTACTATGTTGTAGAGCAGGAGCCGGTGGACCCTTCCACTTGTGAGCATACATACACTTGTGAACATACTACATTGCCCAGTTGCACCCAGGCCGGACTTGATACCTATACCTGTTCTCTCTGCGGTGATACCTACACCCAGACTGTGGCCGCTGCCGGCCATGCTTGGACAGTGAAGCAGTCCGTGAATACCCAGTATGATGATACCGGCGCCCTGGTAACGGAGGGCTACACGATCTACGAGTGCAGCACTTGCGGTGAACAGTATAAGTCCACCGATGGCACCTCCCCGCCGAACAGCTCCGGCAGTTCCTCCGGTGGGACGATTGGCGGTTTGCTGGAAGCGCGGATCGGCGGCCTTGGCAGCATTGTCGGCGGGCTTATCTCCGGTCTGTTGTCGCTGCTCACGAAGGCCGTGGAGGCCCTGGGTGGAATCGGCGATCTGCTGTCCGCTCTCTGGGACTCCCTCGGTTCTATCTTTGATGGCTTCACTGGCTTCCTGGCTGTGGTGTTCCCGTTCCTGCCGGAGGAATTCCTGACGATCCTGGAATTTGGCTTCATTCTGCTGGTTGGCGCCGGTATCATCAAAAAATTCAGCTCATGAGGTGATGATCTATGCTTTCAACCAAGAAACGCATTAACTTAACTGTGCCGGATGCCATTTATCTCCGGCTGCAGTCCTTCAAGTCAGATTATGGCGTGATGAATGACGCTACCGCCTGCTTGCAGCTGATCACGCAGCAGCTCAATGCATACCGACAGGAAAAGCTCTTATGGAGGTGACAGATCATGGAATTGGTGCAATGGTTGTTTGATCTCACGCTGGAGCTGTTCCAGATGCCCTTTACGATCTTCGGATATACCATGTCCTGTTGGCAGGTCTTTGTCTGGTCCATCGTGGCGGTACTTGTCATTTGCTTTATTCGGAGGTGTTTTTGATGGATGAATTTAATGCTGCTCAAACTGTAGATGAGCTTCTCGTCGGTGCAGCATCCTCCGCCCAACAGGACACACAAGAAACCCCACACCCCCAACACACCAAAAACCACAACCC
>CAMGCA010000112.1 GCA_946011705.1 uncultured Clostridia bacterium
GGTGTACCCTCTGCTGGAGCAGGGGCAGGCGTCTATGCGTCTTGCCCTGAAAGACCTGCCCACCTTCTGCGGCTGCGTGCTGCCGGAGATCGGAGAACTGGTGGAAATTGAAGACGAGGAGGGCCTTTTGCAGGAATACCTGCCGGAGGAATGCGCAACCGGCTTCTATTTTGACATGGAGGGAGAAACGCTGCGCTTGAAAATCGTCTTCCGTTATGGGGAGCACACCTTCACCCCCACAGACAGGCCTTCGGAGAAGGATGGTGTCCGCCGGGACGTGAAGGCGGAAAGCGCGGCCATCCTACTGGCCCAGCGATATTTCCAGCGGCAGGGCGGCAGCTTCACCCTCACCGGGGAGGAGGAAGCCTATGACTTTCTGACCAGCGACTTAGACAGTTTCCGGCAACATGGTGAGGTCTACCTCAGTGACCGGCTGCAAAGTAGGCGTATCCAGCCCACCACCGCCAGCGTAGGGCTCTCCGTTTCCGATGGGCTGCTGACCCTGACGCTGGACACCGGCGGTTTTCCGAAGGAGGAGCTGTCTGCCCTGTATCAGAGTCTGCTGCTGCGTCGGAAATACCACCGGCTCACCGACGGAAGGTATCTGGAGCTAAATGGCTCCGGCTATGAAAAAATGGCGGAAATGGCCCAGATGCTCCAGCTTTCCAGGAAGGAGCTGGCCAATCGCACCGTCACGCTGCCCGCCTACCGGGGGCTGAACCTGGGCGGGATGTTCAGCGGCAGCGAGGGCGTTCAGGTCAGCCGGGACAGCCGCTTCCGGGAGATGATCCGCAATTTCAAGGCCCTGTCGGAGAGCGACTACGCCCTGCCGGAGGGCATGGAAACAGTACTCCGGCCCTATCAGAAAACCGGCTTTCAATGGCTGAAAACCTTGGAAAGCTACGGCTTTGGCGGCATTCTGGCGGACGAAATGGGCCTTGGCAAGACGCTGCAGGTCATCGCTTTTCTGGCAACGGTTCCCAGAAAAACCACGGGGAAATCCTCTCTGGTGGTCTGCCCCGCTTCTCTCATCTACAACTGGGGCGAGGAGCTGACAAAATTCGCCCCCCAACTGTCCTACCGGCTGATCCTTGGCACCGCCGCCGAGCGAAAGGCCCTGCGCTCCGGCGCGGACGCAGATGTGTGGGTCACGTCCTACGAGCTACTGCGGCAGGACATCGGGGACTACAGCCGGCAGGAAGTTTACTGCTGCGTGCTGGACGAGGCCCAGCACAGAAAAAACGCCGCCACCCTGACCTCCAAGGCGGTGAAGCAGATAACCAGCCGACAGCGGTTTGTGCTGACGGGCACTCCCGTGGAAAACCGGCTCAGCGAGCTGTGGAATCTGTTTGACTTCCTCATGAGCGGCTACCTCTACACCCACACCGCTTTCCGGGAGAAGCTGGAAAAGCCCATCGTAAAAAGTAAAAACCCGGAGGCCTCCGCCCAGCTGCGGCGGCTGGTGCAGCCCTTCCTGCTTAGACGCCGAAAAGCCGAGGTTCTGAAGGAGCTGCCGCCGAAGGAAGAATACGTCCGCCGGATATCCCTATCTGAGGAGGAGCGGAAAACCTACTGCGCCTGCGTGCAGGCCACGGTGGAAAAACTGGACGGGGAGCAGGGAAAATTGCAGATTCTGGCGGCGCTGACCCGGCTGCGGCAGATCTGCTGTGACCCCAACCTGTGCTTTGAAAACTACGAGGGGGCTACCAGCAAGCTGGATGCCTGCATGGAGCTGTGTCAGGCCATGGTGGAAAACGGTCACCAGATTCTTCTGTTCTCCCAGTTTACCTCCATGCTGGACAGAATCCGCGCCCGGCTGGACGAAGCGCACATTTCCAGCTTCACCCTGCAAGGCTCTACCACCAAAGAAAAGCGGGCAAAGCTGGTGAAAGCCTTCAACGCCGGGGCAGCCTCGGTGTTCCTCATCTCTCTGAAGGCCGGCGGCACCGGGCTGAACCTGACAGCGGCGGACATCGTCATCCACTTTGACCCCTGGTGGAATCAGGCGGCCCAGGATCAGGCCACAGACCGGGCCCACCGCATCGGCCAGCAGGCCCATGTGCAGGTGTACAAGCTCATCGCCAAGGATACTATCGAGGAGAAAATTCTGGAATTGCAGGAGAAAAAAGCAGCCCTTATGGACACCATCTCCGGCGCCGAAGACGGTGGCATCCTGAATATGTCCAAAGAAGACCTGCTGGCCCTGCTCACCGAAACCGCCTGAAGCACGGTTCCAGAGCGATTGCGTCCATCCACAACCAGGTTGGCAAAATAACAACCTCCGCTGGCAAAGACACCCGGCGATTTTTTCGCCGGGTGTCTTTGCCATGATTCGATTCTGGAAAGGAAACGTGCGAAAGGTTGCAAAAATCCTTTCCATGGAATCTATTGAAACGCCTGTGAAATATTATTTCTCCAACCTGGGGCTACGCAACGCAAGGATCAACTTCCGTCAGATCGAGCAGACCCATTCTATGGAGGAGGCTCGCCAACAGAAGAAACCGCGGCAATTACGGATACCCGGATTCCGTTGGGGCCTACTATCTGGGGAATGGTCAGGTGCTGGAATACTACCATGATTCTTTTGCGGAGTTCTGCTATCAGTACAGTCAAACTACGCAGTTCAACCGCCAAAGCATGGGAGAAAAAGCCGATGGGCGCTATATCCTCGTTCCCGGAGAAGTCACGGATGTGCTTGAAAATGGGATGGTTAAGGTATTCTGCGCCGACAATGAAGCTACGCAGGCAGCCGGAAAAATCTGGCCCATGCAGGGTATTGCCAATGTCACAATCCGGCCGGAACAGGCCGCTCTGCTCGGTAAACTGAAAAAGGATACCAAGGTGATGCTCTTTGCCCGGCTGATTACCTCCTCGTACGATGGGATTTTGGGAAGCGAATTCTCCATGGAGGACGGAATCATTCTCCAGATCGATGGAGCCGAGAAGGATGTTCCGGTTTTCAGCGACTCCATACCGGGCATCCAGCACTATCACATAGAAAACGGCTCCGCAGTCTCGGATCAAATGCCTGTGGTGTCTGATACCGTGGGCAGCGGCGGGACAGCTTCCGCACATTCAGCCACAGAAGCAACGCTGTCAGAGGAAGACATCCGAATGAATGCGATGAATATGTTGGAGTCCGTGCTCAATAATGAAGAGCCCTTCTTTTTCTGCGAGCAGAATAAATTCCGCTACCTCTACGAGGTTGACAGTGCCGGGGAAAACCAGTTTGATTATCCGCTGACGCCGGTATCCTACACACGCGTAAACATGGATCAGTCCAAAGACGGCATCGTGGAGATGCTGGTTCAGATGGAAAACGAGATGAACGGCTGGGTTTTGGTTCTGTACTATAACCGACAGCTGGAATACGTTCATGGATATATTTTCCCTTTCCGCGGTATGAATATGGTCATGATCGATGGAACATTTTCCGGTTCCAGCAGTGCATCTGACACCAACCTGTACAGATTGAAATTCAATGATGACTGGTATGAAGAGGTTCCCGTCTATGACCATTGGACTGAGGAATTGGCCTATGGGAGACTGTGAACAGTAGGGTAAACACCACCGGAGAGATTGGGGCGGTAATGAAAGAGGTAAAGTAGCCATGGGTATTGTCATAGCGCCCCTCCATTTTTTCCAATTCCTGAAGAATCTCCGGCGAAACATCACGGGCGACATACCAATACAGCGAAATACCTGCAGCCCGGGCATTCTTTTTCAGGCAGGAAACGTCCCATTGCAGGCACAACGTTTTCGCGAGCCACATCATGCCCCAGAACAGGAGAAGGGAAGGAATCGCGCCCAAAGCGGCGCCGCCGTATATCTGGAGTAAAGTCACTACTAAACCCATACCTCTATTGACAGAACCTGTCAGTATCTGCGCGCATTCCTTCCGGAGCAGCCATAACCCCGCAAAACATACAAAAAGCCTCCGGTTGGTGCCGGAGGCTTTGACGCACTGTCCTCTTGCAATTGGGAATCGTTTTCTGTATACTGGATGAACAACATTGAATGGAAACAGAAGGAGAAATCATGGGTAAAAAGCGGCTGGATGCCCCTATGCTGGGCGTCATTTTCGCACTGGCCTGGCCCACCATACTGCAGGAGCTGATGCAGACGGCGGTGCAGTATATCGACACCGCCATGGTCGGCTCTCTGGGTACCCAGGCGACAGCAGCGGTGGGGGCTACCGGCACGGTTTCCTGGCTGGTAAACGGCACCGTATCCGCACTGGGCGTGGGCTTTCTGGCCTATATTTCTCAGGCAGTGGGAGCAGGCGAGCCGGAACGGGCCAGACGGGCCGCTGCCCAGTCTGTCCTGATGGCGCTCATCGCCGGTACCGTCCTGACGGTTCTCACCACGATCTTAAGCGGCTCCATCGTCCGGTGGATGCAGGTGGCGCCCACAATCCGGGATGCGGCGGCGCAGTATTTCCGCATTCTGTATCTGAGTATGTTGTTTCGCACCATGAACATTCTGTTCAGCATGGTGCTCCGGGCTGTTGGTGACTCCCGAACGCCCATGAAGGTTGGCTTGCAGGTAAACTTCCTGAACGTCCTGCTGAATACACTCCTCATCTACCCCGCCGGTACGGCTCATCTGATGGGCATTTCCTTCCCCGTGTGGGGCGCCGGCTTCGGGATCAACGGCGCGGCTGCCGCCAGCGCCATCGCATACACCTATGGCGGAATCTCCATGGCGGTCAGGCTGTGGCGGCATCCGCTGATCTGCCCCCGGGGGCAGCGGTTTGCGCCGGATCCCCAGGTGCTGAAGCCCTGCCTGAAGGTTGCGGTTCCGAATATGCTCCAGCGCTTCGGTACCTCTCTGGGCTATGTGGCTTTCGCGTCCATGATTAATGCGTTGGGGGATGTATCCGCCGCGGCTCACACCATTGCCAATACGGTGGAATCCCTGTTTTACATCCCCGGCTGGGGAATGCAGACTGCCGCGGCGGCGCTGGCAGGCAACGCCTACGGCGCCCGGGACGATAAAAAGCTGAGAAGCCTTGGCCGCACCTTCCTCCCGCTGGAGGTTGGGCTGATGCTGTTTTCCGGCGGCATGCTCTTCCTGTTTGCGCCCCTTCTGGTAGGGCTGTTTTCCAAAGACCCTCAGGTGACGAAGCTGAGTGTCACGGTATTGCGGATGGTGGCGGTTTCCGAGCCGTTTTATGGGGTGCCCATTGTTCTGGAGGGGCTGATGCAGGGAATCGGAAAAACCACGATTCCGTTTCTGTTCAACATCGCCGGAATGTGGGGCGTCCGCATTCTCGGTACGTTCCTGTGTACCCGCCTGCTGGGAATGGGGCTGGTCAGCGCTTGGGGGTGCATGATCGGCCACAATCTGCTGCTGTTCGTTCTGTTCACTGTCTACTACGCCGCCGGAAAGGCTCTGCCCAAAGCGATATGCAGTGAATAAGCACTGGCGAAATCTGAGCAATTCGTCTACGGCAGGCGAGCGGATCTTTTGCTCTCTGACTTCAGTATGATAAATGGGAAATACATCCAGTACTCCCGAAATTTCCATACCTTTCCAGAGAACAACCGCACTGGATATCTGCCAGAAAAAACTCATGCCGTTCCCACTTGCCGATGGGGCGGGGTTCTTCCGGCAGTGTCAGGTCTGGAATATAGTAGTCTCCAACGCGAATGTACTGGATTTCCATATGCAATCCTCCTTTTGGTTGGTACTGTTATTGTACCGAAAGAGGAATGTTTCGTCGAATGTATAAAGCCCCCGGTTCTGCGACAGGCAAAACCGGGGGTGTAGGCTCAGTATGTAATATCTTTGATAGAAACGAGAAATCCGAACCCGTTCCCGACTGGGAAGTAGTTCGGATTTTTCATGTATGGTGGAACTGGCTGGACTCGAACCAGCATCACGCGGCTTTTCAGGGCCGCACTCAACCCTTGAGCTACAGTTCCATTTGAATACTTTGGTGATGCCTACGAGAGTTGAACCCATATTTCCAGCTTGAGAGGCTGGTGTCATATCCATTAGACGAAGGCACCATATGGTAATCCGTGCCGGACTTGAACCGCGCATTACAGCCTTGAAAGGGCTATGTCCTTACCATTTAGACGAACGGACCAGATTCACAGGGAGTTTCCTCCCTGTATTAGGAATTGGTTGTAACAAGAATATCATCAATGCGCACACCGAAGAGTGCTGCAAGAACGATCAGATTATCGACAGTCGGGAGCGCAGCTCCACTCTGCCACTTGTAAATCGCCTGCGGGGAATGGAACCCAAAGACAATTTGTATGTCTGCATCGGAAAGCCCAGCAGACTTCCGCAGTCTTACAATATTGGCACCGGTCAGTGCCAGATCAATGGTGGGAATGTTCATCATTTACACCTCCTGTTCCGAATGATTTTGACCATAGGGTACGAAAAGCCGCTTGCCTCACACTCAAGACAAGCGGCTTTCTATCATTCAGACAGGACGATGCCCAGATAGGCTCTAGGCGTTCATACCATACCGAAACTTCTGCTTATCCCGAAAATGAGCGTGCTTCACAAAGCTATGTTCCTCAAACTGGAAAATAGCCTGCCGTTCGCTCATATTGCGGATCGTAGAAGTACTGGCTTTCATGACGCTGTTCCTTTCAGCAAAGTGTTGTTCTTGGTTTCCGAAAATACTATACCACAGTATTTTCGATTTGTCATTCAACTTGTGGTTATAATTTGCAAATATGTCATCCAAACGGATGGAATTTCAATACAGGAGGCGATGCCTATGATTGTTTCAATCTTTCCCTGATTCACAAATTCATAAAGTCAAGAAAGGATCACACTACTGCTATCGCAAAGACTGGTTTGACCGGCACCTGAATAACGCGGAGAAGGGA
>CAMGCA010000113.1 GCA_946011705.1 uncultured Clostridia bacterium
TGCCTTTGGCAATGCCGGTGATTTTTCCGCCCAAACAGCTTAACATCTGCCCCAGTTCCTGCCGGGAAATTCCGGAAAACAGGGGACATTGGGACAAAATATCACAATATTCTTCCATAATCAGCTCCTTTGTTGGAAATCAAACATACTTTCCTTTGCCAGTATAGTAAGCTGTTGATGTAAAGTCAAGAAAATAGGAGGAAAGACTATGAATCATTCCATGTTTTGTTATCAGTGCGAGCAGACCGCCGGATGCACCGGCTGTGTCGGGAAGGCTGGGGTATGCGGAAAAAGTGCCGAAGTTGCCAATTTGCAGGATCAGCTCACCGGGGCGTTAATCGGTCTTGCCCGGGCAGCGGATACGAACGTACCCACCGCGTCCACCCATCGGGCAGTCATCGAAGGGCTGTTCACCACCCTGACCAATGTGAATTTCAATGAAGAAACCGTCCGCCGGCAGATTGACATGGTGCGCCGGGAAAAGGCAGCGCTGACGCCGAATTGCAATACTTGCGCATCCCCCTGCGGCAGAACCGACGAATACGACATGAATCTTCTCTGGGAAGCCAACGAAGACATCCGTTCCCTGAAATCTCTGATTCTCTTCGGTCTGCGGGGCATGGCGGCCTACGCATACCATGCCATGGTGCTGGGCTATACCGACGAGGAAGTGAACCGCTTCTTCTATGAGGGCCTGTTTGCCATCGGCGAGGACTGGGGCATGGAAGAGTTGCTGCCTATTGTCATGAAGGTGGGCCAGGTGAACCTCAAGTGCATGGCGCTGCTGGACAAGGCCAACACTGAAACCTATGGTCACCCCGTGCCCACCACCGTGCCCCTGACCGTGGAGAAAGGCCCCTTTATCGTCATCACCGGGCATGACCTGAAGGACTGTCAGCTGCTTCTGGAGCAGACCGAGGGCAAAGGCATCAACATCTATACCCATGGCGAGATGCTGCCTGCCCATGCCTATCCGGCTCTTAAGAAATATGCCCATCTCAAAGGCAATTTCGGCACCGCCTGGCAGAATCAGCAGAAGGAATTTGCAGATTTGCCCGCGCCCATTCTGTTCACCACCAACTGCCTGATGCCTCCCAAGGCCAGCTACGCTGACCGTGTGTTCACCACCGAGGTCGTCTCCTTCCCCGGCATGACTCATATTGGGGAGGAAAAGGACTTCACCCCTGTCATCGAAAAGGCGCTGGAGCTGGGCGGCTTTGATTCGGACCGACGTTTCCCCGGCATCAACGGCGGCGAAAGCGTCACCACCGGCTTCGGTCACAACACGGTACTGTCTGTGGCGGACACCGTCATCGGCGCGGTAAAGGCCGGCGCACTAAAACACATTTTCCTGGTGGGCGGCTGCGACGGCGCCCGTGCCGGACGGAATTACTATACCGCGTTTGTCAAGCAGACACCGGCGGATACCGCCGTGCTGACCTTGGCCTGCGGCAAGTACCGCTTCAACGATCTGGATCTGGGCACCATCGGCGGTCTGCCCCGGATCATGGACATGGGTCAGTGCAACGATGCCTACAGTGCCATCAAGGTTGCCATGGCGTTGGCGGAGGCCTTTGGCTGCGGCGTCAATGACCTGCCCCTGACGCTGGTGCTGTCCTGGTACGAGCAGAAGGCGGTGTGCATCCTGCTGACGCTGCTGCATCTGGGAATTAAGAATATCTACCTTGGCCCCACGCTGCCCGCGTTCCTTTCGGCAAATGTGGCGGCGTATCTGGTGGAGAACTTTGACATTCACCCCACTACCACCCCGGAGCAGGATCTGAAAGCAATTTTGGGCTGACAATAAATTCACTTCGTTTCTTTTCGCAATTAGAAAATATTGACAAATAAGCATTGATTTTGTATACTACAGTTGTCGAATAGTAATGAAAGGAAGAAGAGGTGGTTTCTCTTGAAACTTCGCATTCCGGCGTGGCTCAGACTTGCTATCATCTGCGTTGCAGTGGGCGGCATGCTGGGCGTTGTCAACAGCATTACCAAGGGTCCTATCGCCCAAAGAGCATTGGAGGCAGCCAATGCTTCCCGCTATGCCTGCTTCCCCGGGGCGGATGCCTTTGAGGAAATTGCGCTTCCTGAGGGAAGCACCGTAGACGGTTGCTACACGGCGATGCAAAACGGCAGCCAGATCGGCTATGTGACACAGGTGACCGTCACCGGCTTTGGCGGCCCGGTGGAAATCCATGTAGGCATGGATCTGGAGGGCACCATCACCGGCATCAGTGTGGGCGGCGCGAAATTCTCGGAAACCCCCGGCCTGGGCGCGAAATCCAAGGAGCCGGCGTTTACCGACCAGTTCGCGGGCCTGACCATTCCGACGCAGGTGGGGAATAATGTGGATGCCATCACCGGCGCCACCATTACCTCCGGCGCGGTGTGCAGCGGCGTCAACAAGGCGGGCTACTTTGTCCGGGATCTCATCAATCCCCCGGCTGAGGACAACCGGCCTGAGGATCTGCAGTTCGGCGGCGTTCTCCCCGGCGCCACCACCAAGGAACAGCAGACTGCCCCTGAGGGCATCGACGAGCTGTACACCTCTGACGCGGGTGTGGTTGTCTACGTTACCGGCAAGGGCAGAAACGGCCCCATGCAGGTGCAGGTGGGCATCGGTCACAGCGGCCAGGTGGCAGGCGTGTACATCGACCCCGCTAAGCACTCCGAGACGGAGGGCCTTGGCGATATGGTGGAGGAGTCCTACTTCTGGGGTCAGTTTATCGGTCAGTCCGGCAGCTTCACCATTGGTGACAATGTGGATGCCGTATCCGGCGCGACCATCTCCTCCCAGACGGTTGTGGACTGCGTGAACAAGGCTCTTGAGGCGGCGCAGCCTTATCTGGATCCCAGCAAGGCAACCCAGATTGCAGCGATGGGTGAGACCGACGGGCCTGCCCCGGCGTTGAAGGCCGACGGCAAACGGCTGACGCAGGTGGTGAAAACCGGCTCCGGCGTTACTGTCATGACCGCGCAGGACTGGGCGGAAACCTACCCGGAAATCTACGCGTCCTACCTTGCCAACAGTGAAAACACCGAGGTGCACGACTACACGAAGGATTACCCCATGATCGGCGTGGTTTACGAGGGAATGGCCTTCTCCAAGTTTTACGGCAGCGCCCGTGGGCACACCTACACCGTGGAGGACGTGACCTCCACCGGACGTCCCCATGCACTGGCGAACTGCTTTAGCTGCAAGACCCCGGACTTCACCGCCATGGTCAACGAAATGGGCGATGCCGCCTACCGGTTGGCTTTTGAGGACGTGCTGGCTCAGGTCAATGAGTCCATCAGCTGCTACAACTGCCACGCCAATACCGGCGACGAGCTGGTGATCACCCACACGTATCTTGCGGATGCTCTGGGTGAGGAGCTTAAGGATGTGGACGCGGCAACCCTGTCCTGCGCGCAGTGCCATGTGGAGTATTACTTCCACCCCACAACCAAGGCAACATCGCTGCCCTATACCAGTCTGGCTACTATGGATCCGGACGCCATTCTGGATTACTACAACCATACTCAGGTCAACGGCGAGGTCTTTGCCGACTATGTGAACCCCCGCACCGGCGTGCGGCAGATCAAGGTGCAGCATCCCGAATTTGAAACCTACATGGGTGCGGGCAGCGTCCACAAGGACACCTTCACCTGCGCCGACTGCCATATGGGCGAGGCCACTGCGGCAGACGGCACCACCTATACGAGCCACACCTGGATCAGCCCCTTGGAGAATCAGGCTCTGCTGGATAACACCTGTGCCCAGTGTCACACAGATCTTGCCGGACAGGTGGCAGCCATTCAGGAGGAAGCCGAGCGTCGCACCTATGCCATCGGCTACACCCTGGAGGGCCTGACGGAGAAGCTGGCAAAAGCTGTGGAATCCGGGAAGTACACCGAAGAGGAACTGAACGCCATCCGTGCCCTTGCCCGGGACGCCCAGTTCTATTGGGACTTCGTGTTCGTGGAGAACAGCGAAGGCGCCCACAACTCCGCACTGACCACCCGGTGCCTGAATCAGGCAGAGGAACTGCTGAATCAGGCCATGAAACTGTTCAAAGCTGAGGAGGGATAAGCAATGAAACAAGTATGGATTCTGCTGCTGACTGCGCTGATGGCTCTGTCCTTCTGCGCCTGCCAGAGCAATAAGGAAGCAACTGTCGTCACCACCGCTCCTGCTGCTCCTGCCGCACCCACGGCAGAAAAGGCGGAAACGCCCGAGGAAGCCCCTGCCCGGAAGGCACAGGTGGTGCAGACCGGCTCCGGCATCACGGTCATGACTGCCGAAGATTGGGCTGGAAAGTACCCGGAAATCTACAAATCCTATCTTGCCAACAGCGACAACAAGGAAGTCCACGATTACACCAAGGACTATCCCATGATCCCCATTATCTATGAGGGCATGGCGTTCTCCAAGTTCTACGGCAGCGCCCGGGGACACACCTACACCGTGGAGGACGTGACCTCCACCGGGCGGCCCCATAAGCTGGCAAACTGCTTCACCTGCAAGACCCCGGACTACACGGCCATGGTCAATGAAATGGGTGACGCGGCCTATCAGATGACCTTTGAAGACGCGCTTGCCCAGATCAACGAGTCCATCAGCTGCTACAACTGCCACGCCAACACCGGCAGCGAGCTGGTGGTGACCCACACCTATCTGGCGGACGCTATGGGTGATGACCTGCAAAATGTGGATCCCGCCACACTGTCCTGCGGTCAGTGCCATGTGGAATACTACTTTGCGCCCCAGAGCAAGGCGACGACTCTGCCCTATCAGAACCTGGCTACCATGACCCCCGACGCCATTCTGGACTACTACAACCGTACCATCGTGGATGGTCAGCCCTTCGCGGATTACACCAATCCCCGTACCGGCGTGCGGCAGATTAAGGTGCAGCACCCCGAATTTGAGACCTACATGGGCGCAGGCAGCGTCCACAAGGACACCTTCACCTGCGCCGACTGCCATATGGGCGAGGCCACTGCGGCAGACGGCACCACCTACATCAGCCATACCTGGATAAGCCCGCTGGAGAACAAGACCCTGATGGAGAACACCTGTGCCCAGTGCCATACTGATCTGACCGGTCAGGTTCGGGCCATTCAGCAGGAGACTGAGCGGCGCACCTATGCCGTAGGCTATCTGCTGGAGGGCCTGACGGAGAAGCTGGCTCTGGCTGTGGAATCCGGTGAGTATACCGAGGAGGAGCTGAACGGCATTCGTGCGGTTGCCCGGGATGCCCAGTTCTACTGGGACTTCGTGTTCGTGGAGAACAGTGAGGGCGCCCACAACTCTGCCCTGGACAGCGACTGCCTTGACAAGGCGGAGGCTCTGGCAAATCAGGCCATGGGTATGTTCAAGTAACCGTATACGACATAACGCCGTCCGTCCGGCTGGACGGGCGGCGTTTTTGAAAAGAGGAAAGATCTTGCTAAGAAAAATTCTGAAATTCCTGCGTTCCATGACCTTCGGTATGGTGCTGCTGGGTCTGATCCTGATATGCAGCTTTGCCGGTTCTTTGATTGGACAGGGCAACGAGCCGTCATGGTATGTGCAGACCTATCCCGGCTGGCATGGTCCCCTGCTGGCTCTGGGGCTGGATGATGTATTCCACAGCTGGTATTTTGTCAGCCTGACGGTTCTGCTGTGCCTGAATCTGACGCTGTGCTCCCTGATTCGCATTCGCCGGGTGGTAAAGACCGCCAAAAACGCTGTCGCCCACGCCGCCAACCGAAAAACCAACGTAGAACTGTCCCCCGAGGGAGTAGCAAAGCTGCAAGCCCATCTGAACATCCATCACTTCCGCAAGACCGAATTTGAGACTGCCGTGGTCTACAGCAAAAACGGCATTGGCTGGTACGGCTCCTTCCTGACCCACCTTGCCATTTTGCTGACGGTGCTCTTTGGCGCGGCGGCTCTGTATCTGCCCACGGTGACAGACCAGACCTGTATGCCAGGGGAAGCGCTGACCATGAGCGACGGAACCGTCATTGCGGTGGATTCCTTCCACATTGAGGATGGCGCAGGCAATCTGGACTATGCCAGCAAAATTCATGTCACCCTGCCGGATGGCAGGGACAGCGGCGTACAGGAAATCCGGGTCAATCACCCCCTGGCCTTCGGCGGCTTTAAAATCTACCAGAAGACCAACGGCACCGCCGCCGCGGTGACGGTTCGCAACGGGGAAACCGGGGGAGAGGATCGCTTCCTGTTGACAGAAATGTGCTTTTTGTCTCTGGACAGTGTAAACGGCGTCTGGTTTGAGGCTTTGTACCCCGGATATCTTCGGGATGAGGCTGGGAATTTCACCCTGATCACCCAGACCTCCGGGCAGTACAAGAACCCGGTGTACCAGATTCTTCTGGCCTCCGACGGCGTGTACACCCCGGTGATGGCCTTCCCGGGGGAGACGGTTTCCGTCGCCGGACTGGACTTCACCTTTGAAAACCCGGTGGAATACCCCGGCCTGCGGATCAAGAAAACCCCCAGTGTGGTAAACGGTCTGCTGTGCGCGGCCTTCTGCCTGATGATCGTGGGTCTGTGGTTCTGCTTCTTCCAGACCCCAGCCATCGTGACGGTGCGGGAGGACGACTACTGCGTTTCCGGCCCCAAGCCCCAGAATATGGAGATCGAACTTTCCGCGCTATTGGAAACCGAGATAGAAAAAGAGGAGAAAAAATGCTGAATGTATTGTTTTTTACCCCGCTGGTTCTGTTTTTCGCGGCGGTGGTTCTGGAATTTTGCGGGATGTTGTTCAGAATG